>JAWVZD010000341.1:0-3672 GCA_033722395.1 Thermoanaerobaculia bacterium
ACGCGCCGGTGGGACAGCGGCGGATGACACGCGCGACGTCCTCGGCGGGCGCCTCCCCGGGCTCGATCCACGGCCGTCGATCGGGGTCGAATACCTGCGGTAGGCCATGGACGCACTCCTCGGCATGGATACAGCGCTCGACGTCGTAGAGAACCGTGAGGTCGTCGGTCTCGTACCGCCTGATCTTGCGTTCGGATCGTCCCATCTCAACCTCCTCGCAGGTAGGTCTCGTCGGCGTAGCACCAGCGCCACGACTCACCGGGTTCGGCGGAGGCGATCAACGGGCAGCTCGCGCAGACGGTGCCGACCGGCTCGATCGCTTCGAGGTGCTCACACCGGCTCGGCATCGTTCGCTCCCCCCATGTCGATCGCCCTCACCGTGTCGTTCGCTCGCACCGTATCGTCCGCTCCCTCGGGGCCATCTGCTTTCTCTGCCGAGGAGATACGCGCTGCCAGCTGGCGCAGATGTCCGATCTCGTCCGGATGGATGGTGTGGGGGAGGCCGGGATAGCGTTCGATCGCGGTGGCGGCCCCGAGCCGCTCGAGGACCCGGGCCGACTGCTCGACGCGCTCCCAGGGCACGTGAGGATCCGGATCTCCCGCCGCCAGCCGGACGGGCGTACCCGCGAGATCGCCGGCGAGAGAGCGGAAGTCGCGCTCGGGCGGCCCTAGTAAACCGCCGGTCAAGGCGGTGACGCCCCCGTAGCGCCGCGGATGGCGCGCGACGTACTCCAGGGTCAGGCAGGCGCCCTGAGAGAAGCCGGCCAGGAGGATCGAGCCGCTGGCGACGGAACGCTCGGCGAGGTTCCGGACGATCGCGTCGACGACCTCGAGGGCCGAGGAGAGATGGGGCTCGTTCGCCTCCAGCGGTGCGAGGAAGGAGAGCGGATACCAGCTGTTGCCGACGGCTTGCGGAGCGAGGTAGGCGAGGTCGGGCCGGGCGATCTCCCGAGCGAGGCCGAGGATGTCCCGGGCGGAGCCGCCCCGACCGTGCAGCAGGACAACGGCACCATTCGCCTCCTCGACCGGTGCGCCGGCGGTCGCGACCCGGAACCCGGCATGCGGGCCGCTCACGGCGTAGCGCATCGTCACTGATGGTGCCGACCCGCGGCGCGCACGAAGCCGAGGAGAGCTTTCTGGGTTCGACCGACGAACGGCTCGGCCTGGTCGATCCCCTTCTCGAGCCTCCGGCGGGTGGGCCTTCCGGACATGCGATCAGTATACGTTGCGACGGAGTCCGTCGAAACGAGGACAGGTCTCAAGACTCGATGACTCCCCAGGTCTGGCGGAGCTCTCGGGCCCGGCGGGCGATCGCCTCGAGCTCGTCGGCGGCGATCCGGTCGAGATTTCGCAAACCGAGGCGGGCGCGGGGGTTGGCCTGGAGCCGCTCGCGGTGGCGGCGCAGGAAGTCCCAGTAGAGTGTGGTGAAGGGACAGGCGTACTCCCCAGTGCGCTCGCCGGGATCGAAGCGGCAGCGGGCGCAGTAGTCGCTCATGCGATCGATGTACTTGCCGCTGGCGGCGTATGGCTTGGTCCCGACGACCCCTCCGTCGGCATAGAGCGTCATCCCGACGACGTTCGGCGTCGTCACCCAGTCGAAGGCGTCGACGAACATCCCCCGGTACCAGTCGTCGACGCGGCGCGGCTCGATCCCGGCGGTGAGCGCCAGGTTGCCGGTCACCATCAGGCGCTGGATGTGGTGGCCGTAGCCGTGCTCGAGCACCTGGCCCACCGACTGGGCGACGCAGTGCATCTCCGTGTCGGCCGTCCAGTAGAAGTCCGGTAGATTTCCGTCGTGCTCGAGCGCGTTCTCGTCGGCGTAGCTCGGTCCCTGGTGCCAGTAGATGCCGCGGATGAACTCGCGCCAGCCGAGGATTTGTCGCACGAAGCCCTCGACCGAGGCGATCGGCGCATCGCCCACTTCGAAGGCTTCGACGGCGGCGCCGATCAGTTCGCGCGGGTCGAGCAGCTCGAGGTTCAAGGCCGCCGACAGCCGGGAGTGGAAGAGCCACGGCTCGTCGCTCTCCATGGCGTCCTGGTAGCGCCCGAAGTGCGGCAACCGGCGACGGACGAAGTCGTCGAGCTCGGCGAGCGCCTGCTCGCGGGTGGTCGGCCAGGCGAAGCCCGCCAGCTCTCCGGGGAGATCGGAGAGTTCCGTTGCCACGACATCGAGCGCCGTGGCGGCGATCTCGGTCGGTTCGTGCTCGAGCCTCGCCGGTATCTCCGGAGCCTCGTCGCCGAGGGGCTCGCGGTTCTCCGAGTCGTAGTTCCATTCGCCGCCCTCGGGCTCGCCGTCGGCGTCGACCAGGATCGACTCGCGGCGCCGCAGAGCGCGATAGAAGTGCTCCATGGTGTAGCGCTTGCGCCCGTCGGCCCACTCGGCGAATGCCTCGGGGGTGGTGACGAAGTGCGGATCCTCGGCGATCTCGAGCTGGGATTCGAGCGACAGGGCCTCGAGCGCCTCGAGATCGCGCCAGCCGGGCGGTCGCAGCGCCACCAGCCGGTCGGGTGCCAGACGGCTCGCGGCGTGCTCGAGTGCCTCGGCGGCACTCGTCGCTCCGAACGGGTCGGTCAGGCGGTGCTCGAGGACTCGCCAGCCGTCCTCCTCGAGCGCCGCGGCGTGACTCCGCAAGGAGGCGAGCAGGAGCGCGGCACGCTGCTTGTGGCTCGGCGGCGTCTCGAAGTCGGCGCGGCACTCGACGGTAAGGAGCAGGTCGCTCTCGCGATCGAGGCCCAGCCGCTCGGGATGGCGTCGATCCAGATGCTCGGGTCGGACGAGGAGCAGGGTGCCGACCTCGCCAGTGCGTTCGAGCTGGCGCTCGAACTCCGGCGGAGAGCTCACCTGGAGGGGTTCCCGGACTCGGCGAGCGGCTCCGTTTCGCCGAACGTCTCCGCCTGACGGCAGAGTCCCCGCAACATGCCTCGGAAGACGATGTCGTGCAGCGGCTTGACGGAGTACCAGTAGAGGATCCCGAGGAGCCCGGTGGGCAGGAAGCGCGCCGTCTGCACGATGAGCGATCGGCTCGGGTCGTCGGCATGCGGCCGGATGTCGAACTGCAGCTCCGCCTCACCCGGCAGGCGCATCTCGGCGCGCAGCACGAGACGCTCCCCCGGAACCACGTCGATGACGCGCCAGAAGTCGACCGCGTCGCCATAGGCGAGCTTCTCGGGGCTCCGCCTACCCCGCCTGAGGCCCGGCCCTCCCAGCAGCTTGTCGATCAGACCGCGCAGCTGCCAGAGGAAGTTCGCGGCGTACCAGCCGTTCGTGCCGCCGATTCGCTCGACGGCTCGGAACGCGGCCTCGGTCCCGGCACCGACCTCGGCCTCCTCGCGGTGCTCGTAGACCGTTCCGCCGGCCCAGTCGGGATCGCCCGGGATCGGCCCCGCGTCCGACCACGAGGTCTCGACGGCTTTGCGAGGATCGACCGCCAACTCGATCGCCCGTCGCACGTCGAGCAGCTCCTGGGGCATGAGATCCGTGGCCCGGTCGTCGCGGCAAACGACGCGGTTCTTGAGACCTTCGGCCAGCGGACGCGCGATCCGATGGCTGATCGGGGTGACGAGATGGATCCAGAGCGAGCTCAGGCGTGGCGTCAGCACCGGCACGGGCAGGATCCAGCGCCGGGGCAGACCGCGCTCGCGGGCGGCGATCTGCATGATGGCGCGATAGGA
>JAWVZD010000342.1:0-3662 GCA_033722395.1 Thermoanaerobaculia bacterium
CGCCTCGGGCGCTTCGAGAACTCGCTCGCTAGCGCTCGCTCAGACAGCTCGAATCGCTACGAAGCCGGGACCGGGTCCCGGCTTCTATCCTCGTCTTGAACGCGATGCGCCAAGCGGGATGCCTCGCACCGCCTCCGCACGCGCCCTCCGGCAAGGCCCCGCACCGCCCGCCTGACGCTGTGGAGACGCGTCGGACGACCTTTCAGAAAGATCTACCGTTCCCTCCCTATCCGTGCGGTCCCGCGGCAGATCAGAGGACCTGAGGTTGGACTCCCGGCACGGCGGCAACGACCAAGCACCGACCGCTGGCGGCAGCGGCCGACCCCCGATCGTTGACAGCCGCCGGTCGCTGCCGTACTCTGCCCGCCAGCATCAGGAGTGATCCGGTCGATCCGGACACGGCAACCTGGGGCGGACACCCAAGGTGCCTTTCGCCTCCCGAGAGGGAGCGGAGATGTGGTCGCCGAGCCGTCGGCGGCAACGAACTGTCCGGTCGCGCCCGCTCCTGGTGCTCTTCGGGAGGCGGGTTTTTTTCATGGTCGAAACGATCCGAGACGAGGTCGCACCGCCGCGAGAGGACACCGACGAGCGCACCGCGGCGCTCGAGGAGGCTCTGGCGGAGCGCATCCTGGTGCTCGACGGTGCCACCGGCACCGCCATCCAGGATCTCGCGCTCGGGCCGGAGGACTTCGGCGGCGCCGAGCTCGAGGGCTGCAACGAGAACCTCTGTGCCACGCGGCCCGATGTCGTCGACCGGGTGCACGAGCACTATCTGGCGGCCGGCGCCGACGTCGTCGAGACGAACTCGTTCGGCGGCACGCCGCTGGTGCTCGCCGAGTACGGACTGGCCGGCCGCGCCTTCGAGCTCAACCGCCTAGCGGCGGAGATCGCCCGGCGCGCCTGCCGGCGCCACGACGCGCCGGGCAGGCCGCGTTTCGTCTGCGGCTCGATGGGGCCGACGACGAAGGCGATCTCGGTGACCGGCGGGGTGACCTTCGAGGAGCTCTCGCACCACTTCCGGGTGCAGGCGCTCGGCCTGATGGCGGGCGGCGCCGATTACCTGCTGCTCGAGACCTGCCAGGACACCCGCAACGTCAAGGCGGGGCTGATCGGCATCGAGCAGGCCTTCGCCGCCTCGGGCTGGCGACTGCCGGTGGCGGTCTCGGCGACCATCGAGCCGACCGGCACGATGCTGGCGGGACAGGACGCCGAGGCGCTCGCCGTCTCGCTGCTGCACGCCGATCTCCTCTACCTGGGTCTGAACTGCGCCACCGGTCCCGAGCTGATGAGCGAGCATCTGCGGACGCTCTCCGAGCTGGCGCGCACCCGCGTCGCCTGCGTCCCCAACGCCGGCCTGCCCGACGAGGAGGGGCGCTACACGCAGGGACCGGAGGAGTTCGTCGAGGTCTTCGCGCGCTTCCTGGACGAGGGCTGGCTGAATCTCGTGGGCGGCTGCTGCGGCACCACCGACGAGCACGTGCGAGCGTTGGTCGAGCTCGTCGACGGAGGCTCGCCACGCCGGCCGGCGCGCCACCAGCGCGCCCTGGTGTCGGGCATCGAAGCGGTCGAGCTCACCCCCGACAACCGGCCGCTCCTGGTCGGCGAGCGCACCAACGTCCTCGGCAGCCGCAAGTTCCGCCGCCTGATCGCCGCGGCCGAGTGGGAGGCCGCCGGCGAGGTCGGCCGGGCGCAGGTGCGCGGCGGCGCCCAGGTGATCGACGTCTGTCTGCAGGATCCCGACCGCGACGAGGTGGCCGACATGGAGGCCTTCCTGGAGCAGGTGGTGCGCCTGGTCAAGGCGCCGCTGATGATCGACTCGACCGACGCCGAGGTGATGGAGCGGGCGCTCACCTGGTGCCAGGGCAAGGCGGTGCTCAACTCGATCAACCTGGAGGACGGCCTGGAGCGGTTCGAGGCGGTGGTGCCGCTGGTAGAGCGCTTCGGTGCGGCGGTGGTCGTCGGCCTGATCGACGAGCGGGGCATGGCGGTGTCGACCGAGCGCAAGCTCGAGGTGGCGACGCGCTCGTACCGCCTGCTGACCGATGAGTTCGGCCTCTCGCCGGAGGATCTCTGGTTCGACGCCCTGGTCTTCCCGTGCGGCACCGGGGATCCGGCCTACATCGGCTCCGGCGGGCGCACCATCGAGGCGGTGCGGCGGATCAAGCAGGAGTTCCCCGACAGCCGTACGATCCTCGGTGTCTCGAACGTCAGCTTCGGGTTGCCCACCGCAGGGCGCGAGATCCTGAACTCGGTCTTCCTCTATCACGCCACCGTCGCCGGCCTCGACGCCGCCATCGTCAACACCGAGAAGCTGGCGCGCTTCGCCGAGATCGGCGCCGAGGAGCGCGAACTGGCCGAGAAGCTGCTCTTCCTCGAGCCGGGCGACGAGGCGGGCAGCGAGGCGCTGGTGGCCGCCTTCACCGAGCACTTCCGCGGCAAGAAGTCGGTGATCTCGGCCGCCGACCGCCGCGCTCTGCCGCTCGACGAGCGCATCGCCCGTTCGGTGGTCGAGGGCACGAAAGAGGGACTGACCGACGATCTCGAGCTGGCGCTGGCCGACGAGCGCTGGCCCGAACCGCTCGACATCGTCAACGGTCCGCTGATGCGCGGCATGGCCGAGGTCGGTCGCCTGTTCAACGACAACCAGCTGATCGTCGCCGAGGTGTTGCAGAGCGCCGAGGTGATGAAGGCGGCGGTCGGGTATCTCGAGCCTCATATGGAGTCTGCCGAGGGCACGAGCCGCGGCAAGGTGCTGCTCGCCACGGTCAAGGGGGACGTGCACGACATCGGCAAGAACCTGGTCGACATCGTGCTGTCGAACAACGGCTACCAGGTCGTCAACCTCGGCATCAAGGTGCCGAGCGAGCAGCTCATCCAGGCGACCCGGGAGCACGGGCCGGACGTCATCGGACTCTCCGGGCTGCTGGTCAAGTCGGCGCAGCAGATGGTGGTGACGGCCGGAGACCTCCGGGCGGCGGGGATCGAGGTGCCGGTTCTGGTGGGCGGCGCCGCGCTGTCGCGTCGCTTCACCCACAAGAAGATCGCCCCGGCCTACGGCGCGCCGTGCACCTACGCGCGCGACGCGATGCACGGCCTCGAGCTGGTCCAGCGGCTCACCGACACCGGTGAGCGCCCCGCGTTGATGGCGGAGATCGAAGCCCAGGCGGAGGCCGATCGAAAGACCGAGGAGCGCCGCGAGGCGGTGGGGGAGACCGGCGGACCGGCCCGCTCGACGGTGTCGCGCGACGTCGAGGTGCCCTCGCCGCCGGATACCGATCGCCACGTCGAGTGGCTCGATCCGGCCGCGGTCTGGCAGCTGGTCAATCCGCAGATGCTGTACGGCAAGCATCTCGGTCTCAAGGGCTCGGTCGAGCGCTTGGCCGAAGCCGGCGACGAGCGCCTGGCCAAGCTCGAGCGGGTCGTCGAGGAGGTCGAGGGCGTGGCGCTCGAAGACGGCATGACGATCGGCGCCGTGTGGCGGTTCTTCCCGGCGCGCGCCGAGGGCGACCGCATCGTGCTCTGCGACGCCTCGGGCGAGCTCGGCGGGTGGACCTTCCCGCGCCAACGCGGTCGCGACGGGCTCTGCCTGGCCGACTACGTGCTGGAGGGCGATCACCTGGCAGTGTTCGTCACCGGCGTCGGCGGCGTCGAAGAGCGCGTGC
>JAWVZD010000343.1:0-3651 GCA_033722395.1 Thermoanaerobaculia bacterium
CGCGGCGCGGGAGCTGTTTTCGATGCGCGAGCAGGCTGGCGACCCGGAGGAGGTGATTCCCGCAGCTCTGGCAGGTGAAGAGACGTGGGAGTGGACGCACACGCTGGCGCCACTGGATCCGGCCGCGCTGTCGACGACGCTGGAGCAGGCGCCGGGGATCGAGCCGCTTCGGGCCCGCGCTGACGCCGAGGGGTTGTTCTCGGACCGTCCGCCGATCCCCCCCACCTGGAGGGGGCGAGCGTCTGAAGATCAACCCGACCGGTCGCCGGCGCTCATCGCACTTCGCCCGGCTCCAATCGTGGGGCGAGACGCCGCGCGGGACGAGCTATGGTCGGCGTTGCGCCGGGCGCGCGAGCACGACCGTGCGGAGATCGTGTTGCTGGTCGGGCCGACCGGCTCCGGCCGAACGCAGTTGGCGGACTGGCTCGCCGAGCGGGCGAGGGAGCTGGGGGTCGCCGGGCGACTCTGGGCGAGTTTCGGTCCGGGTGGGACGGGGCTCTCGGGGATGATTCGCCGGACGTTCTTGCTATGGGGCGTGGAGGAAGACGAGTACGCATCGACGCTGGCGGCGATGGTCCCGCCGCTCGCCGACGATCCGTTCTTCGACGACGACGTCGAGACGCTGGCCCGGCTGGCGGGCTCGACTGCCGGCAATCGGAGGGAAGAATTCGTCGCGCTCCGACGCCTGATTCGGCGCCTGGGCCGCATCAATCTACCGGGGCTCTATCTGGACGATGCGGACCGTAGCCCCGAGGCGCTCGCGTTTCTGGAGTTCCTGACTTTCTCGGGCTCGCCGTCGTGCGTCGTCGTGGCCTGCGTGGACAAGAGCACCATCGACGATCCCGCGGCACCTCCTGAGCTCGTGGACCTCTTGAAGTCGGACAGCGTCAGGCGCGTCGACATCGACATCCTGAACGAGCGAGAGCATCGCGAGTTCCTGCGTGCGCTCGCTCCGTTGAATCCAGCGGCGGTCGAAGCGCTGACGACAGCATCATTGGGCAGCCCGGCCCTCGCCGTCGAGCTGGTGCTCGACTGGATGCGCCGCGGGCAGCTCGTAGAGACGGACGAAGGGTTGGAGCTGTCGGAGAAGGCTTCGGAGATCACGCACCGTACAGCCGGAGAGGTGGCGATTTCGCGCATCGCGCGGGTCGTGGGGCGCGGGGACTTCGATCGCGACGATGCGTGGAAAGCCCTCGAAGTCGCGGCGATCATGGGTGACGTCGTCGAGATGTCGCACTGGTCGGATGCCACGGGGTTGGCCGATCTCGACCTCTTGCTCCAGCAGGTCGCCCGCGAGGGTGTCGGGACCGAGATTCCCGGCGGATTTGCCTTTTCGAACGGACTTCTTCGGCAAGCGCTCATCGACAGAGCGCGTGATCGCGGACGGTATCAGGAGTGGCACGAGGCGTGCGCGAGAGCGCTCGGTGACCCGGGAGACGATCCCCAGAAGCTGCGTCGGGTCGCCAACCACTGGGTCGAGGCGGGCCAACCCGAAGAAGCTCTCGAGCATCTGCTGCAGGCGAGCCGCGCCGTGGGGCGCAGTCACGGGAACCGCGCTCGGCTGCGACTGCTGGAATATCGAGACTCGCTGCTCGACCGGCTGGGGGTCGAAGAGGGCGACCCACGACGGGTGACCGGGCTCATTCATCGTCAGCGCTGCCATTTCGAGACGCGGCCGCATGAGAGCCTGGAAGTGGTCGAGAGTCTGCAGCGTCGCGGTTGGCTCAGCACGCCGAGGTTGGCGGAACAGGCGCTGCGGTTGGCATCGATGGCGAGCCGCCGTCTGGATCGAATCGATGATTCGGTCGACTACGCGCGGCAGGCGGTCGAGCAGGCGCGACGAGACGGGGAGCCGAAGCGACTTCATCAGGCGCTGATCTTCCAAGCGCGCATGCTCGGTCTCTGCCGCCGTTACGAGGAGGCGGCCGAGGTGATGCCGGAGATCGAGGCCCTGCAGCAGCAAGGCGTGGAGCGGGACACATGGTGCCTGGCGATCAAGGCAAGGATCGAGGAGGGCCGCGGCGAAGCCGACGAGGCGCGACGGTTTCTGAGGGAGGCGATCGAGCAGGCGACAGCGGAGCGCGCTTTCGCGATGGTCCGGACGTTCCACGGTCGGCTGGGCGAACTGGAGCGGTTTGCCGGGAACCCCGCGCAGGCGCGGGCAGAGTACGAGACGCAGCGTGAGCTGGCGCGCCGCGCCGAGGAAGAGTTCGAGCTCTTCGTGAACGAGTGCAATCTCGCTCTGACCGACATCCTCGCGGGAGAGCCTGAGCGCGCGCGACCTGTGCTCGGCGAAGCGCGCGCGAGGGGGTTGTGGGCGTCGACGATCACGCGCGCCGAACTGGCGTGCGACGTGCTGGAGGGCCGGTTCGAGGCTGCGACCGACCAGCTCGAGAGTTTCGGTGCGCCCGAGCCGTGGCCGCCGCCGGACGACCCGTGGTTGCTGGAGATAGCCGCTCGAGCGGCCGAAGCCGCGGGCCAGGCAGAGCTCGCCCGTCGTTGCGAGCGTCGTGCATCCGCTGAACGAAGGCGGCTGAACGTCACCGCGGAGACGTCTGGAGCGGACTGAGCGTCCGGGTATGCGGAGTGGTCAATCAGACCATTCGACCCGGGCTCACGGATCGCAGATACAGCACTCGCCCGCCAGCGACGGGTCATTCACCGCCTGCGCGGCTTCCCGCTGTTTCTGGAGTGTCGCCGCGCTGCAGCAACGAACATCACACTCGATGTCTTCATCATTGGTGGTTTCCCGGGGCACCGGCGGCTCGACGCGCAGCGGGATCTGAATCGTGACGCTCTTCTGCTCCCGAGGCTCGGGAAACGTCCAATCCCGAGCCGCATCCTGAAAGCACGTCACCACCGCTTCGTCCTCGATAGTGTTCTCCGGGATCGAAGCCGCGACGACCGTGCCGGCTGCGCCGACCTCCAGTCGAAGCAACAGGGCGCCCTCCAGTTTCGGGTTGCGCTCGAGTCCGTCCTGGTAGCAGGCGCGGAGCGTGTGCCGGTACTTCCGGAGGAATCGACGGACGACCTCGGGATGCAGCCCGCCGTCGACAGTCGGCTTCCGGGTGATGACGATCCGACCCGACAACGGTGGAATCTCGTAACCGTTGTGCGCCCGGAACGCGCGCTCGGTCGAACCGCGGTCAGTGGCTTCTCCCGCATCGCCTTCCATCGGCTCCATCTCCGCGGCCTCGGCGACGTCGCTGGCCGGCCGGACCTCGGTCGACGATGGTGAGCGCGCCTTCGATTCGCATCCGACGATTGGCAGCAGGAGGCACAACGCGAGCCCCGTTGAACCCCGGGCCAATCGAGGCCACCTGAAAACGGTATGGGTCTCAGTATCCACCCGCTCGGACCTAGTCGCGGTAGAAGTCGAGGTAGGCGAAGTCTTCCGTCGCGACGATCTGATGCAGCGGCGTGCTGCAGTGCAGGGAGAAGGACCTCGAGTCGGCGGCGCCGGTATCGATCTCGAACTCCTGCCCGGGGAAGACGCGGGTCCCTTCTTGCACGCCACCGTTCTCCTCCGTCTGCCGTGTCCGGTAGAGCTCCTCATCGATCGAGCCGGTAGGCAGGAGCTCGTTACGTCGAAGCGTCGGTGCCGGCGTCTCGGTTCGAAGCGTTCGACGTCGTCATGGTGTCAGCGCCCGC
>JAWVZD010000344.1:0-3635 GCA_033722395.1 Thermoanaerobaculia bacterium
CGACGCCGTAGCGCTCCGCCAACACTCGGATCATCCGCTTGAATCCCTCGGCGCCACCCGGTCGACCCATGAAGAGCCTCGAATGCGGGATCACCGCCACCACCTCGTCGGGCTCGAAGTCGTCGAGATACGGGACGGCCTCCTCGAAGAACGCGGCCAGCTCGGGCACGATCGCCAGCTCCGGCTTGGCGGTGCCGTCGGGCCGGAAGAAGCCGATCACCGATTCGTTGTCGATCGGCTGGTACGGATTGATGTTCCAGGCCCACTCGATCACCCCGCCGCCCCGCGAGGCGAAGGCGTAGGCGAACTTCCGCTCCAGGACCCGGGCGGCGAGCTCGGGCGAGCGCCACGGCCAACCGTCGAGGTCCTCGAGCCGCATCAGGCCGGTCTCCTGAAACAGATTCGGCTTCTCCGGCACCTTGGCCATCACCCCCGTGGCCAGCAGATCGTCGTTGCGCCACCACGGATGGACCCCGGTGTAGTCGATCGAATCGGCGTGGAGCTGCTGCGAGGAGCGCGTGTAGGTGCCGCCTTCGTCCTGACCCAGGGTCACCAGGACGTCACCGCCCGCGGTGCGCAGATAGCGCCGCAGTCGGGCCGCCCAGTCGGCCACCACCTCCTGGGTGAAGACGACGAAGTCCCGCACCTTCCGCGGCCGCCGGTGCTCACGGATCGCCGTGTAGTAGAACTCGTCGACCCCCGGCTGCGCGAAGACGTCCCGCGCCGGGTCCCGCCAGCGATTCCGCAGCACGGACGGGTCCTTTCCGTGGCGCGCCAGCACCCACTCCTTCCATGCCCGCGTCTCGTAGCGGTCGCCGATCGGACGGGTCGACCACAGGCCTTCGGGCGGCGCGTAGGAAGGCTCGTTGATCAGGTCCCAGTGCACCCAACCGACGCCGCGATAGCGCCGCGCCACCAACGTCAACAAATCGCGCTGCCCCTCGAGCGAGCGCGGATCGAGATACGGGTTGGAGCCGCCGTACGCCTCCGGCAGGAAGGCGAAGAAGGTGAAATTGAGCACCACGCCGTGCTTGGCCGAGGTCTGGACGAAGGCGTCCAAGGCGCGCAGAAAGCCCTCGTCGATCGCCCCGGAGTTGAGCATCGCCCGCGACCAGGCCGTCCACAGCCCGTTCCGCACGAAGTTGATGCCCAGAGAAGCCATCGTGGCGAAGTCGCGGTCCCAGACGTGCGGGTTCGGCTCGAAGAGGAACTTGCGGTGGATGTCGGAGGCCATGTAGGTCGTGCCCACGATCGGAAAGACCGCGCCGTCCTTGCGCAGCCAGTCGCGCGACACCGTGACCGCCGGGCCCGCTCCGAGGAGCGCCTCGTCTTTCACCCAGAAACCGGCCGTCGTGGCGAGGGGCGACAGATCTCCCGCTGCGGTGACCCGAGCGTGGTAGAGGCCCGGAGCGAGCGGCGCCCGAGGAGTGATCGCGAGCTCTCCGTGTCGCGATTCCGCTTCGCCGGCGAGCGCCGCGCGACCCTGATGGACGATCCTCCCGGCGTCGTTGCGCACCTCGACCGCGACCTCCACCGGGACCGTCTCGCCCGAGCGCACGAACGGCCGCCTCAAGGCGACGCGGAGCCGCGGCACCTCTCCCGGTTCGACCGAGGCGTGGATCGGCCGTGCCTCGAGCTCGGCCGCTCCCCCGAGTGCCCGCTCGACGATCGCCCGGAGCGCACCGGCATCGAGGGTGGCGTCCGACGGCGCCAGCACCCAACGGGCGCCCGCCTTGGGACCGCGCAGGTGGTCGATCTCGAGCAACGGACAAGCGCGCGGCAAGCCCCGCTCGTCCACCAGGTGCTCGAGCGGCCTGAGCACCGCGTCCCGGTGCCCCTCGGAACCGTGCTCCGACGGCAGGTCCTTGACCGTGGCCATCCGCACTGTGAGCTCCCAGACCGTCCGCGGCTCCCCGGAAACCCTCGTCCAGCCGTGCTCGGCGCGGGGCACCGCCTCGAAGCGGCCCTCGCCCCTGTCCCAGCGCTCGGCGGGACCGATCAGAAGCTGCCGCGCGAAGGTCGGCTGGCGCGCCCCGAGCTCGAACCTCCCGGGAGCCGTCTCCAGCACCGGCTGGTGGAACGGTGCTCCGCCCAACACCACCAGCCCGCCGCCGCGACCGAGGAAGGCTTCGAGCGGGATCCAGGCGTCGAGCGGGAAGGCGCTGCCGTACGGCAGGATCAGCAGGTCGTAGTGGCGCAAACGGAGTCGCTCGGAGAGCTCGTCGACACTCTCGATCCGATCGACCGGCAGGCCGGCGAGCGCCCGGCTCAGGGTGGCGGGCTCGATCACCGGCGCATCGACGGTCGGGAACCCCTCGACAGCGAAGAGAGCCGCGCGCGGCGGGCGATCCGCATCCCTGCGGTCGAGCTCGAGCTCGAGCTGGGCCTGCGCCGGGGTCAGCCCGGCCGTCAGTCCCGTCACCACGAGCACGACCAGCCGTGCGATCCGCCACCTCATGGCGTCCTCATCGCTCCGGGGACCGCCAACTGCGCCTTCAGCCGGTCGTCTCGACGCGCGAGAAGTGTCGATGAAGCGCCGCCGTCACGACGGTGGCGAAGAGGAAGATCGCCGCCGGCACCAGGATCCCCACCCAAGTCCAACCGGCCCGCGGCGGTGCCGGCTCTTCCGGAGCCGGCTCGACCGGCTCCGCCTCGATCGGCGTCGGCGGCTCGGTGATGAGCTCCTCGACGAGGCCCGCCTCGGGACTCGCCATCTGGATCATCGCCACGGCTCCGCCGACGACACCGAGAACCGAGACGATCACCACCACCCACGCGGTCCCGGTCATCACCCGGTCCGCCTTGACGATCCGCTTGCGGTAGTTGACGTAGGCGACGAACATGCCCAGCGCGCTGGCGCCGTAGGCCATCACCATCCCCAGGATCTTGCCGACCGCCTCGTCGATCATGGCGTCTCCTTCCAGCGGGTACGCTCGTTGACCCGGTCGAGGTAGCCCGCCTGATCGCCTTCGAAGGCGAGCGAGAGGGCGCGCAGCTTGGGATCGATCACCCGGAACATCAGCCAGGCGCAGAGCATGCTGACCACCAGACAGGCGAAGCCCCAGGGGCGGAGCAGCAGCGCTCCCGCCACACCGACCGCCACCAGCACGTAGCAGATCGAAGAGAGCACCGCCGCCACCACGTCGTGGCGCGTCCACTCGTCGGCTTCCTCCGGGGTCCAATCCCGCTGGAACAGACCGTGGACCGGCCGCGTTCTCTGCTCCTCGAGCAGACCGCGCCTCTCCGCCTCGCGCCGCACCGGACCCCAGAAGCCGGCCGGTCGCGCCTGCATGTAGTACTCGACCAGATGATCCATGTCGTCCGGCTCGGTGAGGAAGCAGACCGGTAGGTAGACCAGTCCGACCAGCACCGCCAACAGCCAGAAGTTCACCCAGTCGGGAAGCGCCGGCAGCAGTCCGACCGCCGGCAGCACGAAGACCACCAGCCAGCTCATGACCAGGTTGGCGATCCAGCTCGCCAGGTAGGCCCAGGAGTTGAAACGCCACCAGACGACCTGCAGGATCGACGGCACCCAGATCCCCGCCGCCTGCAGCCAGAGGGCGAAGATCAGCCAAGCGGTGATCGACTGCATCGACAGTCCCAGCACGAAGCTCCCGATCAGCAGCGCGAGGGTA
>JAWVZD010000345.1:0-3633 GCA_033722395.1 Thermoanaerobaculia bacterium
AGACCAGCGCCCGATGACTCCGCCCCTCGATCTGTCCCGCTTCCCGGCCGACCTCGGCGACCTCGCCGCGAAGGTCGAGGCCGGCGAGCGCCTCGACGAGGCCGACGCGACGCTCTGCTTCGAAACCCCCCACCTGCTCCACCTGGGCCGCCTGGCCGACACCGTCAGGCGCCGGCTCCACGGCGACGTCGCCTACTACAACGTCAACCGGCACATCAATCCGACCAACATCTGCGTCTACACCTACGACTGCAAGTTCTGCGGCTTCGCGGCGCTCCCCGGCGAGGGACACGCCTGGCAGATGACCCACGACGAGGTCTACGAGCACGCCGCCCAGCAGGGCGGTGACGACGTCACCGAGTTCCATATCGTCGGCGGCCTGCACCCGGACCTCTCCCTCGAGTGGTACCTGGAGATGCTGCGCGGCCTCGAGGAGCGCTTCCCGAAGGCTCATCTCAAGGCCTTCACGGCGATCGAGATCGGCTGGTTCGCCAAGCTCGAGAAGATGTCGATCCGCGAGGTCCTCGAGCGCCTGCGCGACGCCGGTCTGGGGTCGCTTCCGGGCGGGGGCGCGGAGATCTTCCACACCGAGGTGCGCGAGGAGATCTGCGACGGCAAGCTCGACGCCGACGAGTGGATCGAGGTCCACCGTACGGCGCACGAGATGGGCATCCGCTCGAACGCCACCATGCTCTACGGCCACGTCGAGCGCACCGAGCACAAGGTCGACCACCTGCTGCGCCTGCGGGAGCTGCAGGACGAAACCGGCGGCTTCAACGCCTTCATCCCGCTCGCCTACCACCCCGAGAACAACTACATGGGCCTCGAGTTCCACACCACCGGAACCGACGACCTCAGGCACATCGCAGCCTCGCGGCTGGTGCTCGACAACATCCCCCACATCAAGGCCTACTGGATCATGATCACCCCCAAGCTCGCCCAGGTGGCGCTCGGCTTCGGGGCGAACGACATCGACGGCACCGTCGTCGAGGAGACCATCTACCACATGGCCGGCGCCGAGACCGAGGAGCACATCTCGCGCGCCGAGCTCGAGCGCATCGTGCGCGACGCGGGCTACCGGCCGGTCGAGCGCGACACGCTCTACAACCCGGTGCGGCGCGAGGCCGTCCCCGCCTGAGCCGAGCGGCGATGCCGGACCAGCTCCCGTTCCACTACCTGGCGATCGACGGCTGCATCGGGGTCGGCAAGACCACCCTGGTCGAGAAGCTGGTCGAGCGCTTCGAGGCGGTCAAGGTCCTCGAGGACATCAACAACCCGTTCCTGTCGGACTTCTACGACGACCGGCCGGGGTCTGCCTTCCAGACCGAGCTCTATTTCCTGCTGTCGCGCTTCAAGCAGCAGCAGGACGTCGTGCAGCGCAGCCTCTTCGAGCACCTGGTGGTCTCCGACTACACCTTCCAGAAGAACCGCATCTTCGCCTACTTGAACCTCTCCGACGACGAGCTGATGCTGTTCGACAAGCTCTACACCCTGCTCGAGCCGCAGGTGGCGACCCCCGATCTGGTGCTCTACCTGGTGGCGGACGTCGAGACCTGCCAAGCGCGCGTGAGGAAGCGCGGTCACAAGTACGAGCGCAACATGGCCGACGAGTATCTGGCCGAATTGATCGACGCCTACAATCACTACTATCATTACTACAACAAGTCTCCGCTGCTGGTGGTCGACACGCGGCAGCTCGACTTCGTGGCGCACGAGGACGACTTCGAAGAGCTCGTCCGGCAGCTCATGAAGCCGATCAAGGGGACGCAGTACTACGTGCCGCTTGGATCCCGCTAGCCCGATCGGGGCTTGGGACCGAGACGGAGAGCGTCGAAGCTCGATCGCCCCCGCGGCGAGCGCTCCACACGGGCCTGATCCGCCGCCCGGCTCAAGCGAGCCGGAGCGGACAGACACCGGAGCCGAAGACAGTCGCGGTGCGGGCCGATTGGCGTCGTCTACCCTTCCGTCTCCCGGGCGGAGGGGTTTCGCGTTTCCGGGCCCCTCGTCGCTCGCCGCGGCGCCGTACGAAAGGGGACCGCATGACGACAGAACCGAAGACCATCACCGTGCCGTGGGTTGCCGCGGCCCCCGCCGCTGGGCACCGGCTCACCATGGTGACCGCCTACGACTACCGCCACGGTCGCCTGGTCGACGCCTCGGGGGCCGAGATCGTCCTGGTGGGCGACTCGCTGGCCATGGTCGTGCTGGGACACGACGACACCCTGTCGGTGACCCTGGAGGAGATGCTCCATCACGTCCGAGCGGTGCGCCGGGGCGTCGAGCGGGCTTTGCTGGTGGCCGACATGCCGTACGGCTCGTTTCACCTCGGTCCGAGCCAGGCGGTCGAGAGCGCTCTCGCCTTCGTCAAGCAGGGTGGCGCCCAGGCGGTCAAGATCGAGGGGGCGCGCCCCGACGTGGTGCGGGCGCTCGTCGACGCCGAGGTCCCGGTCATGGCCCACCTCGGGCTCACTCCGCAGTCGCTCCACCGCATGGGGGGCTACAAGGTGCAGGGACGGGGGCTCTCCGCCCGCCGGACGCTGCTCGAGGCGGCCGCCGAGCTCGAGGAGGCGGGCGCCTTCTCGCTGGTGCTCGAGTGCGTGCCGGCCGAGCTCGCGGCCGAGGTGAGCGAGCGGCTCGAGATCCCCACCATCGGCATCGGTGCGGGGCGGGAATGCGACGGGCAGGTGCTCGTGTTTCACGATCTGCTGGGCCTCGAGGACCGACTGGCGCCGAAGTTCGTGCGCCGCTACGCCGAGCTCGGCCGCGAGGCCTCCGAAGCCCTCGAGCGATTCGTCGCCGACGTCCGGAGCGGCGAATTCCCGAGCGCCGACGAGAGCTACGACGATCCCACGCTCGAGGAAGACGGGGTGCGGAAGATCTATGGGTAAGGAATCTCGGATCCGCGTCTCCTCGAGGAGGGAGCCGACGACCGCCGGGGCGACAGGATGAATCGAGGAGTCGACACCTCCGAACGGATCGCGCCGCGGCCGGTGGAGCCGATCGTCGTCAGCCAGGAGTCCGAGCTCCGTTCGCGAGTGGGGCGGTGGAAGCGCGCTGGGCAACGCGTCGGCTTCGTGCCGACGATGGGGGCGCTTCACGACGGCCACCTTGCGCTGGTGCGACGCGCCGGTGAGCTCGCCGACCGGGTCGTCGTCTCGGTCTTCGTCAATCCGACCCAGTTCGGCCCGGACGAGGACTTCGAGCGCTACCCGCGCCAGCCCGAGAAGGACGCCGATCTCCTCGCCGCGGCGGGCTGCGATCTCCTCTTCCTACCGTCGGTCGAGGTGGTCTACCCCCCCGGGAACGTCACCTACGTCGATCTCGAGGAAGGCGAGGACTCGCCGTCGCACGGCCTCGAGGGAGCCTCTCGGCCGGGGCACTTCCGCGGCGTCGCCACGGTGGTGGCCGGTCTCTTCAACCTGGTCGATCCCGATCTGGCAGTCTTCGGCGAGAAGGACGCGCAACAGCTCGCCGTGGTGCGCCGCATGGTGCGAGACCTCCACTTCGATCTCGACATCGTCGCGCACGAGACGGTGCGCGAGGAGGACGGCCTGGCGCTCTCGTCGCGCAACGCCTACCTGTCGACCGAGGAGCGCCGCGCCGCCCCCGGCATCTACCGGGCTCTGCGCTCGG
>JAWVZD010000346.1:0-3626 GCA_033722395.1 Thermoanaerobaculia bacterium
AGGAGTCAGCGCCGGCGATGTCCGTGCCACCCCGGACGACCTCTGTCGGCGCTGCTCGCTGGTGCCGCTCCCGGCAGGAGCCGGCGCTATTCGTAAGAGATCCGGTAGATCGCCCCGGCTCTCGCCAGTCGAGCGACCGGACGGTCCCCTCACGGATCGCCCATCGGAGGGTGCCCGAGCCAGGTCGCGATCGTGGCTTCGAACGCTTCCGCCTCCTCATACGGCTCCACGATCGGTTTCTCGGCGGCCGATCGCAACCCTCCAGCACTCGGCCCATCGGACGCTTGCCGATGGTCGACCCGTGTTCTCGCCCACGATCTCGTCGGCCGATGGCGTGTCCCCGCGAGCGATCTCGCCTCCAGATGACGAGCGGCTGCGCACGTTGTTTCGCCGAAGATTCTCCCGCCGTGCGCCTCCCCCGGGGGTAGAATCCCGCTATGACTCGATTCCTCCTCCATTGGCTCGTCGTCGCCATCGCCCTCTTCGCCACCGCCTACATCCTTCCCGGAGTAGCAGTGGACTCCTGGGCGGCCCTGGCGGTCGCGGCCCTCGTTCTGGGACTCGTCAACGCCGTCGTCAGGCCGGTGTTGGTACTGCTGACCTTGCCGATCACCGTTCTGACCCTGGGGCTCTTCTACCTGGTGGTCAATGGAATCGCCTTCGGCCTCGCCGCGCTGGTGGTGCCGGGCTTTTCGGTCGGCGGCTTCGGCTGGGCCATCTTGGGCGCCCTCCTGGTCAGTCTTTTCTCCGGCTTCGTGGGCCTGTTCGCGGTCGACTAGGACGTCAGCGAGCCTGGCGAACGAGACCGGAAAGAGAGGCTGCCGCGATGAACGAGCGAACCGCGAACTGGCCGGAGTTGGCGCTCGAGGACTGGGAACCGACCTACAAGACCCTGCACCGTTGGAGCCAGATGCTCGGCAAGATCCGGCTCGGGCACACGCCACGGCTGAATCACTGGTGGAACGTGACGCTCTACGTGACGCCGCGCGGGCTCACGACGTCGACGATGGATCACGGGGCTCGCCGCTTCTCCCTCGAGCTCGATTTCGTGTCGCACCGACTGCGGGCGAGAGTGAGCGACGGCACGACCGGCGAGTTGCCGCTCGAGCCGATGTCGGTGGCGCAGTTCTACGAACGCCTGATGGAAACACTCGAGGCGCTGGATCTGCCGGTGTCGATCTGGCCCGTGCCGGTCGAGGTTGTCGATCCCGTCCCGTTCCCCGAGGATACGGAAAACGCCAGCTACGACCCCGACGCCGTAGAACGCCTCCACCGGGTCCTCCTGCAGGTGGACAGGGTGTTCCAAGAGTTCCGGGGCCGTTTTCTCGGCAAGGCCTCGCCCTCGCACTTCTTCTGGGGCGCTTTCGACCATGCGGTGACCCGCTTTTCCGGCCGGGAGAACCCCGAGCCCCCGGACGATCCGGTGATGTCCGAGGGCTACTCCCACGAGCTCATCAGTCACGGCTGGTGGCCGGGTGGAGACTGGCCGCTCGGCGGCCGAGTCGAGCAGCCGATGTTCTACGCCTACGCCGTACCCGAGCCGGACGGCTTTCGCCAGGCGGAGCTACCCGGAGGCGGCCGCTACGATTCCACGCTCGGCGAGTATCTGCTCGAGTACGAGGCGGTCCGCACGGCGGCCGACCCGGACGCTCTGTTACTCGATTTCATGGAGCGGACGTACCGCGCCGGAGCGGACGCCGCCGGTTGGGACCGGAAGGCTCTGGAGATCGAGTAGATCGTTCCCCCTCAGGGGTTGATGTTCTCTCCCTTTTCCAGCCGCTCGATCTGCGCCTCGACGTTCTGCTTCTGCGGCCCGGCCGGGGCGCGCTCGAGAGCGATCCGGGCATGCTCGAGGGCCTTGTCGAAATCGCCCACCTGCGAGTAGTACCGCGCCATGCCGAAATCGACCGGCCACTGCCCTGAGTTCTTCTCGTAGTTCTTGCGGAAGATGGCGTTCGCGAGCTCCATCCGCCCCTGCCCTTGCAGGCCTCGCGCGGCCATGTGGACGCCGATCGGTGTCGCCGTCGGGTGGGCGACCGCCTGATCGATCACCTCCATCGCCTCGTCCTCCCGACCGATGGCGGCGAGGACCTGCGCCTTGTTCGACAAGGTGGAGAAATTCGTCGTCGCGGTGATCGCCCGATCGGCCCAGGCGACGGCGTCGTCGTGGTACTGCTCGTGCTGCAGCGCCCACTGCGACGCGGCGATCCAGTTCTGATAGAAGAAGCCCGGCGTGCCGGTGAGCTCGTCGGTAATCGTCTCGTAGTAGATCTCCGGCAGATTCGGCACCGAGATGCGGAACGGCACCCGCATGTGCTCCCAGTGCATCACCGCCCGGGTGGTGTCGAGCTGACGGTCGTCGAACTCGAAGGTCAGCCATTCGCGAAAGAAGGTCGTGGTCTCCGGCTCGACCGTGACCTGGAGAGCGTCGAGCTCCGGATCGTAGAAGAAGCTCCCCCAGGCCGAGCTATTCTCGTTGAAGATGACCGTCCACTCCTCTTCGCCGGGCGCCATGAAGAGAGCATAGGTGCCGGCGTCGATCGGCTCGCCCTCGACTTCGACGTCGTGCGAGAAGGTGATCGTCGTGTTCTCGTTCGCGCCGACCCGCCACGGCATCGTCTCAGCGGTGCCGAAGCCCGGGTAGAAGGGATTCGGGGCGATGCCCCACGGCACCAACTGCCCCCAGATCTGCCCGGTCCGATCTTGGCCCGTCGGGCTGGTCACATCGGGACTGTTGTAGTCGATGGTCACCGACACCGGACCCATGTACTGGGTGACGACGGCGCGCTGGTTGGCGCCGCCGGGCGGCGTGGTCAGGCCTTGGGCGCCGACGGCCGTCGTCGTAGCGACCACGAGGAGGAGGGCGAGGGCGAAACGAACGGACGATCTGTGCATGACGGGTCTCCTTCGAGTCTCGATCGAGGTCCCAAGGCGCCTGCGAACGGTGCCACGGGATCCAGAGGGTTTCTATCCTTCTACGGCCCGGACGCGCAGAGGTTTTTTCACCCGCCCGCATTCGCGCACGAGCCGTCGGATCGAGCCGGAACTCCCTCGCATCGGGACCCCTGCTCGGCTCCGGCCGGCCCGTTTGGACGCCTCGACGACCCTGTAGAATCGACGCGACTCTCGGTCTGTCGGAAGATCGCCCAGTTGGAGCCGACCAATTGAAGCCGGGAACGACACCTCGAAAGAGCACCTCGATCGCCCAAACGGCGCGATTCGCCGGAGCTCTCTTCGTCCTACTCGTCTCGCTCTGCATGGACAGCGGCGCAGAAGAGACGGCTCCCGCCGAGCCCTCGCCGCTCGGCACGAAGTTGTGCGAGCCCATGGAGGGGGTACGGCAACTGCTCGACCTCCCGGATCGATCGGTCCTCCTCTTCGGCGAGCTGCACGGCACCGATCGCGGCCCGGCGGCCTTCGGCTCGGTCGTCTGTCATCTCGCCCGCGAGCACGCTGGGTTGACGGTCGGCCTCGAGATCAGCCATACGGAGCAGGAGCGGATCGACGCCTACATGGCGAGCGCCGGGACGGCCGAAGATCGGAGCGAGCTCCTCTCCGGGCCTTTCTGGACGGACGAATACCAGGACGGGCGTCGCAGCCGGGCCATGACCGAGCTCCTCGAGCGG
>JAWVZD010000347.1:0-3625 GCA_033722395.1 Thermoanaerobaculia bacterium
CGGGCCCCCGTACAGCCGATCGGATGCCCCAGGGCGATCGCCCCGCCGTCCGGATTGACCGCGCTGCGGTCGAACGGGAGCTCGTTCAGGCAGGCCACCACCTGGCTGGCGAAGGCCTCGTTGAGCTCGACCAGGTCGATCTCGTCGTAGTCGAGGGAGTTGCGTTCCAAGAGCGCACGCACCGCGGGGACCGGACCGATCCCCATGGTGCGCGGATCGACGCCGACCACCTCCCAGTCGATAAGGCGCGCGGCGGGCTCGATCCGGTGTCGCTCGATCGCCGCCTCGCTCGCCACCAGGAGCGCCGCGGCTCCGTCGGTGATGCCGGAGGCATTGCCGGCCGTGACCGTGCCGCCGTCGCGGAAGACCGTTGGCAGCCTGGCGAGCTGTTCCATGGTCACGTCGTCGCGCGGGTGCTCGTCGCGGCTCACCGTGACGGTGCCCTTGCGCCCCGCCACCTCGACGGCGACGATCTCACGCTCGAACCGTCCGCTCTCGCGGGCGCTTTGACAGCGCCGCTGGCTCTGGCGGGCCCATTCGTCGGCGGCCAGTCGGTCGATGCCCCTCTCCTCGGCCAGCTCCTCGGCGGTCTCGCCCATGACGAGGCCGGAAAGCGGATCGTCGAAGCCGTCGCGGTACATCCCATCGACCACCTCGGCGTGGCCGAGACGGTAGCCCCAACGCGCCCTGGGCAGCAGATAGGGAGTGTTCGACATCGATTCGGTACCGCCGGCGAGAACGACGTCGGCTTCATCCAGCAGCAGGGCGCGGGCGGCGCCGAGGACCGCCTGGAGGCCGGAGCCACAGGCCTGGTTGACGGTGTAGGCTGGTCGCTCCTGCGGTATACCGGCGCGATAGGCGATCTGACGGCCGGTGTTGGGTCCGCCACCGGCCTGACGCGCGTGTCCGAAGATCGTCTGATCGACGGCGCCGGGGTCGAGGCCGGAGCGTTCCAGGCAGGCCGCGGCCGCAGCGGTTCCCAGGTCGGCCGCCGACAGGGCAGCCAGGTCGCCGCCGAACTTGCCGATCGGCGTCCGCACGGGTTGGGCGAGGAAGAGGGCGGGTCGGGTCTTCGGGCTCATGGGATCTCGGGTCGGTTTGCAGCGTCTTCGAGGGTTCGTCGTCCCTTCCGGCTCGCCCGCGGAGCGATGGCACCCGCTCCGGTGTGCGAGCGGCGGAAGGAGCGGCCGACGACCGATTCAGGAGCCCGTGAACTCGGGCTTGCGCTTGTCGACGTAGGCGTTCAGGCCCTCCTTGGCGTCGGCGCTCTGGAAGAGCTGCTGCTGCAGCTCGCGCTCGATCGCCAGGCCGCTCTCGAACGGCACCTCGGCGCCCGACTGCACCGAGCGCTTGATCCGCCCGGCCGCTTTCGAGGCCTTGCCGGGAGTGCAGAACTGGGTAGCGTAGTCGTGCACCTGGTCGATGAAATCGTCGCCCTCGAGGATCCGGTTGACGACGCCGAGCTCCTTACCCTGCTCGAACGACAGCAACTCGCCGGTGACCATCAGCTCGATCGCTCTCGACTTGCCGACCATGCGGGCCAGTCGCTGCGTGCCACCGGTTCCCGGCAGCACGCCGAGATTGATCTCCGGCAGGCCGATCTTGCCGGCGTCCTTCTTGGCGATTCTGAGATCGGCCGCCATGGCGATCTCGAGTCCTCCGCCGACCGTGTGGCCGTTCAGTGCCGCGATGACCAGCTTCGGCGTGTGCTCGAGGCGGTTCAGCGTCTCGTTGGCGTGCAGGCAGAAGTAGTACTTGAAGGTCGGATCCGACTCGGAGAGCATCTGGATGTTCGCCCCGGCACAGAAGAATTTCTCGCCCAGGCCGGTCAGCACGATCACCTCGACGGAGGTGTCGAAACGGGCCTTCAGGATGGCCTCGTCGAGCTGACGCATCATCTGATGGGTGTAGGTATTCGCCGGCGGATCGGTCAGGGTCATATAGGCGACGCCGTCACGCACCTCGTACTCGACGAGCGTTCTTTCGGCGGCGGCCTGTTCGGCTTCGGGCTGAGCCATACTGGGTTCCTCCAATCGATTGTGTGGTGTTTCGGCTCGCGGAAAACAAGCCGACTCATTGTGTCACGGGGTGCGGGGAGCGGCAAGGCGGACGGCTGCGGGAAAGGCCAGGGGGAGCCGAGTCTCCGGCGGCGTGGCGGACGGTCGTGCCGCCGGCGCGGGGGGGACGTCGGTCGTCCTTGACCGAAGGGCCTCTACCTGCTTTAGAATCAGGAGCTTGGGGACGAGTGCCAACGGTTCAGAACGATGCTCAGCGGCTTCAATACCGACGTGCAGCACCAGGGCACCGTCTATCACGTGCAGACGGAGGACAAGGGACGGGGCAACCCGGTCATCGAGAGTCTCGTCTACGTCGGCGGCCGGGTGGTGGTGTCGAAGCGCGAGGAGTACGCCGACTTGGTGGCGGGGAATGGCGACGACTCGGCGATCGCCGAGCGCATGGAGCGGCAGCACAGGGTGCTGGTCGCCGCCATCAAGAGCGGGCGCTTCGACGAGCAGCTCGGCTCGATGGTCGATTCCGCCGAGGTGGCGGTCGCGTCGGACGAGCGGGCCGCCGAGATCGCCCGGGCGATGGACGCCCTGAACCGGGCCGATCCGACCGAATCGGCGGTGGAACGCGCCGCCCGTGCCCGCAGTCTCGGCGACCAGATCGATCCGAGCGGTAGCCTGGACGAAGTGGTGCTGCGCTACCTCGACGCCGAGGCGGCGCGCGAGCACCTCGTCCTCAAGCTGGAGGACGACGGCGATATCGCCATGGGGCGCAAGGCCTTCCTGGCGCTCAAGACCACCTCGAGCCGCTCCGGTGCACCGGTGGAGGGCGCCGACGTGGTCGTGCGGATGATCTCGACCGTGCGCGAGCCGCAGATCCTGGCCGAGGGGACCAGCGACCGCGATGGCGAGCTCTTCCTCAATGTACAGATCCCGCTCGTGCGCGGCGGGTCGGCAGCGCTGATCATCTCGGCAGCGAGTGGGATGGGGAGGGCCGAACTCAAACACCTGTTGTAGCTGTGCGGGCGGAGAGGGGGTGTCTGCGGCGTTGCGGCTTCTCGGCGATGCGCCGCATCGCCTGCGGCGCCGCGTCTTGCATCCACCCCCTCTCTGCCCGCACAGCAGACGGGAGAGTCTCTGCGTGCGTCGTCGCTGCTCGCTTCGCATCGCCGGCGGCGTCGCGCCTTGCATCCACCCCCTCTCCGCCCGCACAGCAGACGGGAGAGTCTCTGCGTGAGGTCGTCGTCGCTCGCTTCGCATCGCCTGCGTGGAATCTCGCCTGCCTGCGGATCGTTGCTGCCCTTATGCCGGGGCAGGATGCCTTCGGAGGGAGCTGGCGTGGCTCGCACCGCATCGCCCGGCGCTCGACGCGCGAAGACTGACGACTGACGACCGAAGACCGAAGACCGGAGATCCGACACCTGATGCCCACCATCGTCGTCAACGGCAAGCAGCGCGAGATCGAGGAGGGGCTTTCGATCGAGGCCCTCCTCACCCAGCTCGATCTCGATCCACGCGCGGTGGCGGTGGAGCACAATCGCCGCATCGTCGAGCGCGAAAGGTACGACGAGATCGTTGTCGAGCAGGGAGATCGACTGGAGATCGTGCGCTTCGTGCAG
>JAWVZD010000348.1:0-3624 GCA_033722395.1 Thermoanaerobaculia bacterium
GATGCATCGCCTAGTCTTCTTGTTGTCGTTGGTTCTCGCCGCCGGACCGACGGCGACTGTGGACGCTTCCAGGGGCGCCCCGATTCCGCTCGACGATCTCCTCACCTATCGCATTACCTGGCTCGGTCTCCACTGCGGCGACATGTCGCTCGAGAGTCGAGGCGAGCCGTCGCGCCCGGCTCTGGTGCACCTCGAGATGCGGATCCGCAGCACGCCGTGGTTCGATGCCATCTACCGGGTGCGCTCGGTGGTGACATCGCTCTACGACCGGAATCGCGCCACGACCCGCCGCTACCACGAGATCTCGCTCGAGAAGGACGAGCTCAAGGACGATCTGTGGGTGGTCCAAGTCGATCGGGAGCGGGCGCGACGGCGCAAGAACGGCGCGGTCGAGATCGTCGAGATCCCTTCCTCCGGCGCCCTCGACCCGTTGGCGATGCTCTACCGCATTCGTGCCCTCGTCGACGCGCCGGGCGAAGAGTACTCGTTGACCGTGATGACCAGCCGGGGGGCTCTCGAGGCGACCGTCGTGGCGCACGGCTGGGAGCAGATCGAGCGCTCGAGCGGTGCGGTGCCTGCTCTACGGGTCGTCCAGCAGGCGGTGGGAGACTCGGAGTTCGGGCGCGGCGGTGCGATGACGATGTGGCTCTCCGCGGGAGATCGTCGAGTGCCCTACCGCATCGAGTTCGACCTACCGTTCGGGGAGCTGGTGGCGACGCTCTACGACGAGGCGGCGGCGCCGATCCTCGAAGTCGATCCGGTCCCGTCGGGCGAGTAGAGCCGGGTCGCGGCTCGTCCGGGGGGTCAGCTGGCGCGATCCGGCTCCGGATCGTCGCCGCGGAGCCAGGCGTAGATCTTCAGTCCGGCGAGAAACAGCAGCGAGCCGAGGAAGGCCGCCAGCAGATCCTGCAGGTTGACCTCGATCTGGCCGAGGCCGAAATCGATCCCGAAGGCGCGCACCAGGCCGCCGCCGAGCAGAGCTCCGACCAGGCCAATGCCGAGATTCGCCAACGGGCCGTAGCCGCGGCGCCTCCGCTTGACCAGCATGCCGGCGAGGAAGCCGGCCAGACCACCGACGATGAGCCAGGTGATGACGGCGGGCCAGGACATGGACCCAAGATACCAGAGACGCGCGGACGGGTCGATCGAGTCCCTCGGCCGGAGCGGCTGTGGCAACATGACGGCCGGAGAGCGTCCGCGCCGGCCCGACCGCGAGGGCCGGGGCGGACCGGTCGTGGAAGGGTCAACGGATGAGCGTCGAGCAGCGAGATCGTTCGGAGGAGACCCGGGCGCCGAGCGGGCTCGCGACCGCCGAGGCGGACCGACTCCTCGATCGCTGCATCCACTGCGGCCTCTGCCTGCCGGCCTGTCCCACCTACGCCGTCTTTCGGCACGAGATGGACGGTCCCCGCGGCCGCATCGCGTTGATGCGGGGTGTAGCGGAGGGTCGGATCGGTGTCGAAGGCGCCTTCACGCGGCACATCGACCGGTGCATCGGCTGCCTGGCCTGTGTCACCGCCTGTCCGTCGGGTGTTCGGTACGGCGAGCTCTTCGAGCTGGCGCAGCACGCGGCGGAGTCGTCCCGGCGGCGGGGCCCGCTCGCCCGACTGGGGCGCTGGGTCGTCTTTCGCCAACTTCTGCCCCATCCCGGCCGTCTCCGGCTGCTGGCGATGCTGGTCGGCTGGGCGCACGCCACCGGACTGGTGGCGCTCGCCCGCTCGTCTCTCGCGCCGGCCGCCCTGCGGCGTCTGGCGGAGCTGGCGCCGGATCCTCGCGGGAGGCCGCGCGACGGTTCCGGCTGCTCGATCGAGACCCGAGGTGCCGAACTACCGGTTGAGGACCGTCCGCCGGTCGCACTGTTCGCCGGGTGCGTGCAGGAGGCGTTCCTCGGACGAGTCAACCGGGCCACCGAGAGAACGCTCCACCGGGCGGGCTACGAAGTCGTCCGACCGGCTGGCCAGACCTGCTGCGGTGCCCTGGCGCTCCACTGCGGCGACGAGCGAACCGCCCGTAAGCTGGCGCGGCGGAACGTCGAGGCCCTGGAAGTCGAGAGATTCGAAGCCGTGGTGACGAACGCCGGCGGCTGCGGAGCGATGCTGCAGAGCTATCCACGGCTGCTCGGCGACGATCCCGAGCTCGGCCGTCGAGCGGAGCGCCTCGCCTCCAAGGTCCGCGACGTCTCCGAGCTTCTCGAGGCGCCACGTGTGTCGCCGGCAGCGGGGCACTTCGACGGAGTGGTGACCTACTCCGACTCCTGCCACCTGCGGCACGGCCAGGGTGTCGCCGATCCGCCGCGACGCCTGCTCGCTGCGGTCGAGGGCCTGGAGCTCGTCGAGCTGGAGCACGCCGATCGGTGCTGTGGCAGTGGGGCCGCCTACAACCTGGTGGAGGTCGCGACGGCCGACCGTTTGCTGGATCTCAAGCTGGACGAGATCCGACGCAGCGGTGCGCGCGTGGTGGTGTCGTCGAATCCGGGCTGCCAGCTGCAGCTCGAGCGGGGTGTGCGTCGCGCCGGTCTCGAGGTCGAGGTGCTCCACCTGGTCGAACTGCTCGATCGGGCGGCGCAGGTGGGAGCGCACGGGGGGTCGCAGCCGACATGAGCCGCAGCGATCTTCCCATCGAGCGATTCGGCGACGAGTCGCTGATCTCCGACTTCGCGGAGCTCCTGACCTACGAGCGCGACGCCGGGTTCGATCGCGCCATGCCCGACGCGGTGCTCGTGGCGCCCGACGCCGTGGCGGTGCGCGATCTGGTCGATTGGTGCCGGAGGCGCGGTAGGCCGGTGGTGGCGCGAGGTGCCGGTACGGGGCTGTCCGGTGGAGCCTTGGCGAGCCGTGGCGGTATCGTGGTCAGCCTCGAGCGCCTGCGGGAGATCGAAGTCCGAGCGGCGGCGCGGATCGCGCGGGTCGGCGCCGGTATCCCCAGCGAGGAGGTCGACGCCGCGGCCCGAGGGTACGGCCTCTTCTATCCGCCCGACCCGTCGAGCGGTCGGTCGAGCGTCATCGGCGGCAACGTCGGCACCAACGCCGGGGGTCCGCACTGCTTCAAGTACGGTGTGACGTCGAACTACGTCCGTGCGCTCGAGGTCGTGCTGGCCGACGGGCGGCAGGTCGTCCTCGGCGGGCCGGTCGACAGCCCCGGCTACGACCTGCGCGGCCTCGTCGTCGGCAGTGAAGGGACCCTGGCGATCGTCACGGCAGCGACGCTCGACTTGCGGCGCGAGCCGCCCGCGGTCCGCACCCTGCTGATCTCCTTCGAGCGCCTCTCCGAGGCGGGGGAAGCGGTCTCGGCGCTGATCGCGGCCGGGTGCCAGCCAGCGGCGATCGAGGCGATCGATCGTCGTGGCATGCAAGTGATCGAGGCCTACCGGCAGGTCGGCCTCCCGGTCGAGGCGGGAGCCGCGTTGATCGTCGAGGTCGACGGCTATCCGGAGAGCTTGGACCGGCAGAGCGAGGAGGTGTCGGGCCTGCTTTCGGCGCACGGTGGAACGGTCCTCCGCGTCGCCCGCTCCGCCGAAGAGCGACGCGACATCTGGTTCGCTCGCAAGAGCGCCGCCGGCGCCCTGGCCCGCCTGGCGCCGAGCTACTACCTGACCGACATCACCGTGCGGCGCAGCCGCTTGGC
>JAWVZD010000349.1:0-3622 GCA_033722395.1 Thermoanaerobaculia bacterium
CCAGATGCTCTCCATCGTCTGGTCCGCCCACTCCCTGTCGCCGGGCCCCAGGTTCGTGCCCGAGGGGGTCGAGATGTAGTAGCCGTCTTGGTCCTGTCCTGCCGCGAACAGCGGGTGGTAGCCACCGCCGATGAACCTGATGGAGTAGGACCCCGTGATGAGGTCGTCGAAAACGAACATGGCGCCTCCTTGTTGAGTCAGAGCAGGAAGCAGGATACCACCACCCTTGCTGCGATATCCAAACGAAGGAGAGCGAGCCATGGTCAGAAAGCCGGTTTCGGGAGATGAGTTGGCGGTGATCAAGCAGGTCGCCGCGAAGATGACGAGCTTCGGGTTCTCGAACGCGCCCTTCAACGCCAAGGCCCGCGACGAGGCCCGGCATCTCGGAGAGAACACCAGCGTGTGGGTCATCGACGGCCTGACGGAGGCCGGCGCCGTCTACGCCCTGGTGGTCCACAAGGGCCACTCCCCGCTCGAGGCCCACCACGTCGTGGACTTTCGCATCGGGCAGGACATCTACTAGACCGTCCCTCCCCGGGTTGGTACGGTAGTCGCTCGCTTGTGAGTCTCCGGCGGCCCGACGCAGCTTTTCCCTTGTTGTTGCGTCGGGCCTTTTTTATTGCGACACTGCCTCTTGCTGCCATGACTTTCAGCAACAAGGAGTTGCCCATGTCCAGCTCAGAGCATTACGGGGCCCGGTTCGCGGACATGCACGTGAGCGTCGTCACCTCGATCCTGCCCAGGAACCACATCTTCGCCGAGCCGCCGTTCTGATCTGACGAGGAGGTCCCGTGCCCAACGACAAGGAGGTCCGGGACCTCCTCGAGCTTCTCCGGCAGTGCCGGGCGAGCTTCTGGTGGGTCTGTGAGAACCTGCTCAAGGTCACCGACATGGCGGGCAACATCGTCCCGCTCAAGCCGATGCCCAAGCAGGTCGAGCTCATCCAGTCGCTCAACGAGCACCAGTACGTGACGGTGCTCAAGAGCCGCAAGATGGGGATGAGCACCATCATCGCGGCCTACTTCTTCTGGCGGGCCTACTTCTGGAGCCACCAGCTGATCGGCATGGCGGCCCACAAGGACAAGTCGGCCAAGTCCATCCACCGCATCTACACGCGCTTCCACGAGTACATGCCGGAGCCGATCCGGTGGCCCACGCCGCGCAACAGCGGGCTCATCCTCGAGTTCTCCGCGCCCGCCTGGGTCCCCCACCCCGAAAAATGGCCCTTCGGGCACGGCTCGATCATCGAGAGCTGCACGGCGAACACCGACGGCTTCCGGTCCGGGACCCCGCACGCCATCCACGCTTCCGAGGTGGCCTTCTGGCCTGACCCCGACAAGACGGTCACGGCGATGTACTCCTCGGCCCCCGACCACGTCCCGGTCATCGAGGAGTCGACCCCGAACGGGATGAACCACTTCTACTACGACTGGTTCTCCGACGAGGCCGACCTCTACCACCGCATCTTCTTCAGCTGGGTCGACGACCCGCGGTACGTCCGCGACCCGGCGTGGCTTCGGACCGTCGAGCTGACGCGCCTCGAGCGCGAGTACATCGACGAGCACAACCTGTCGCCGGAGCGCGCATCGTGGTTCGTGCACACGCTGCGCGGACGCTGCAAGAACGACTGGCGCAAGTTCAACCAGGAGTTCGCGATCTCGCCGGAGGTCGCCTTCGTCTCGAGCGGCGACAGGTTCTTTAACCGCTACTGGCCCGAGGTCGTCGGGCATCCCCTCGTCGACGACGAGGGCTGGATCATCTTCGAAAAGCCAAACAAGTTCGGGACTTACATCGCAGGAATCGACACGAGCTCGGGGTCGATGAGCGAGGAGAGCTCGAGGCACTCCTGCGTGATCATCGACGCGACCGCGCGCGCCGACCGAAAGGCTGGGGAGCCCCCGTTCAAGGTGGTGGCGTCCTGCCGGATGCGGTGCTCGGTCGGCGACGCGATCGACTCGTTCTACGAGAAGGTCAAGGCGTACCACGCCCTGGCGGTCATCGAGATCAACCTCCACGGCGAGACGTGCATCAGCACATTCCAGGACCGGCAGTACCCGTACCTGTATGTGGGGTCGTCGGTCGGCAAGATCGCCAACGCTCCCAGCAACAAGATCGGCTACTACACCGAGGCCAAGAGTCGGGCCCGTCTGATGAACCGGACGCGCCGCCTGGTGGCCGCGGACGCGGTGGACATCAAGGACCCGCGCATCAAACAGGAGATGAACTGGGTCGTCTTCAGCGACAAGGGCGTCCCTGGACCGCCCAAGGGCGACAAGACCAAGCACATCGACATGGTCATCTGCCTGGGCCTGTGCTTGCAGGGCATCGACCAGGTCGAGGGCTACGAGCGGCAGATCCGGATGGACTTCAAGCCGGAGACACCAAGGGAGTGGCTCCAGTGGGAGGCAATCCACGGTCCATGGGACGGGACCCCTACCGAGGCGGAGGGCCCAAACGACTGGCGCTTTGAGTTGTACGAGAACAAGATGTATCGTACAGTCCGACCCTGGGAAGTTTGACGGGGGTCCTGGGTGGTGGACGGAGAACCACCTGCGGCGAAGCCTAGTCAGAGCGGGCCTTAGCCGAAAGTCACAAGAGGTTCGAATCCTCAGCCCCCGGTCCCTTATAGGAGCTCTCGATGGCAGGACAGGCTGAGGTAGCGGTGGCGAAGGTGGGAGCCGAGGGCGAGGGCATCGAGTTCCCGTCCGGCGACGACTTCTTCCCCGAGGACATTCAGGACTTCGACGACCTCGGCGACTTCGACCCCGACATCCGCCCGCCGATGATCGACGAGCGCCGTCAGCCCGGCCTGGGCGACGAGGTCGAGGACGACGCCGAGTTCGATGACGGCGACGAGCCCGACCCCGAGAAGAAGGCCGCCAAGCCCGCAAAGGAGGTCGACGGCGGTGACCCTCCGGCGGACAAGGGCGGCAAGGCCCCGGACTCTACGGGGGTAGAGTCCGGGGCCGATCGTTCTGCCGACGAGCGCTGGGCGAAGCGCTTCGAGGAGTTCGAGCGCAGGACGAGCGAGCGCTTCGAGAAGATGCTCAAGTCTCAGCAGGAGACGCAGGCGCGTCTGCTCGCCAAGCAGCTCGAGGCCCAGGGCCTGATCGACGGTGACGTCGACGTCTACGACCTGCTGGGCATGGACAAGCCCAAGGAGCCGGACCCCAACGAGCGGGTCAGCAAGCTCGAGGCTGAGATCGATGCGATGCGGGCGCAGGCGCGCCACGAGCGCATCATCGCCAAGATTCAGGGGGACTTCGTCCCCGAGGGCCTCGGAGATCGTTCCGACGAGTTCAAGCCGCCGCCGGGGGTCTTCCTCCAGGGGCTGAGCATCGGGGGAGACGAGGTCGAGTCCATGAAGACCATGGGCCGAGAGTACAAGATGTTCGTGGAGAAGGTGGCCAACGCATCGCGCGAAGCGCTCCTCTCCGAGCTGAAGGAAGAAGGGATCGACGTCGATCGCCTTCGGGGCATCATCGCCGAGAGAAAGGCGGGCAAGGCACCGAAGGGGCGCGGCACAAAGCCCTCCCGGAAGAAGAAGACCAACACCAAGAAGGGGCGTGCAGGACGCGTCCACAACGACCCGCTGGAGGAAGGCTACCTCGAGGCCATCGGC
>JAWVZD010000350.1:0-3615 GCA_033722395.1 Thermoanaerobaculia bacterium
CGCGACCACGGCGCAACGGATCGCCGAGGCCGATTTGGCCGATGTCGTTCTGGTCGACATTCTGGGCGATCTCGCCCGCGGCAAGGCGCTCGACATGATGGAGTCGGCCCCGGTGCTGGGTTTCAACGCCAGCATCGAAGGCGGCGACGACTACGACCCCACGGCGGGCTCGGATATCTGTGTGGTGACGGCAGGGCTGGCTCGCAAGCCCGGGATGAGCCGGGACGACCTGCTGGCGAAGAACGCCGAGATCGTCGGCGAGGTGGTCGACGAGCTGGTCGAGCGCTCGCCGGAGACCATCCTGATCCTGGTGACCAACCCGCTCGACGCGATGTGCGAGGTGGCGCGCCGCCGCTCCGGCTTTCCGCGTCAGCGCGTCTTCGGCATGGCCGGCGTGCTCGACTCGGCGCGCATGCGGTATTTCCTCGCCGCCGAGCTCGACGCCTCGGTCGAGGACGTCGACGCCTTCGTCCTCGGGGGCCACGGCGACAGCATGGTGCCGGTTTCGCGCTACGCCACCGTCAACGGCATCCCGATCACCGATCTGCTCTCGGCCGAGAGGATCGAGGCGATCAACCAGCGGACGCGCGACGGCGGCATCGAGATCGTCAACTATTACAAGGAGGGATCGGCCTACTACGCTCCCTCGGCCGCGGTGCTCGACATGGTGGCCTCGATCCTGCGCGACAAGAAGAAGATCCTGCCGTGTGCCGTGCTGCTCGAGGGCGAGTACGACATCGAGGACCTGTTCATCGGCGTACCGGTGCGACTCGGTAGAGGCGGCGTCGAAGAGGTCGTCGAGGTCGAGCTGAGCGAGGCCGAGCGAGAGGCGCTCGGCCGCTCGGCGGAGGCGGTCCGGGAGCTGGTCGACAAGCTCTGAGGCTTCCCGAGCGGGTCGCTATCGAGTCCATCGGCGTCGAGCGCTCCGCAGACGACCTCGAGAACCCCGGAGCACGGCCTGCGTAGAGAACAGGGCGAGCCGCTCGGCCGGCTCGCAGAAAAACCGGCGCCGCATGAACCGATCGCGACAACTTCTCCTGTGGACCGGCGCGGCAGTCGCCGCGGTCGTGCTCCTCGTCTGGGCCTTTCCCCGCGCCTATCCGCTCCTCCCCGAGCCGTGGACGGTGTCGACATCGGAGGCCGCGGCGATCGCCGCGGCCCGCCTGGTCGACTTGGGCGAGCCCGTGGTCGACGGCTACGTCGTCAGCCGCCTGGTCTCCGATCAACAACTCGAGTTGCGCCTGCGAAAGCTCGTCGAGGAGAGGCCGGAGGCGGTCGAGTCGAGCTGGCTCGAGGACGAGGTCCTGCTGTGGGACGTCTTGGTCTATCCGCCCGGAGCGATCGCTGGACAGTGGACCTATCACGCCCGCATCGCGCTCGACGGCCGGGTGGCGACGCTCGAGAAACGCATCTCGGGCGGCGTGCCGTTCGGCTCGCTGACGTCCGAGGAGGCGCGACGCCAGGCGGACGCGTTCCTGGGCGCTCAGGGGATCGATCCGAACGACTTCGCGTCGGTCGAAGAGCGGCTGCAGCGGAGCGGGGAGCGGACCGATCTGTCGCTACGCTATCGGCGACCGGAGCTCTTCGATCGGCACGGCTTCGCGCACGGTATCGAGGTGCAGTTCGTCGGCGACGTGCTGGCCGGCATGCGCACCTGGTTCGAGGACGACGACCAGGGAGCTCAGGCCCGCGCGCTGCAGCCGCTGGCGTTTCTCGGCTTCGGCCGCATCCTGGCGGTCTACGTCTTCCTGCCGCTTCTGGCGGTGCCTTTCCTCAAGCGATATCACGCCGGCGAGATCGGCGTGCGGCGGGGACTCCAGATCATGGGTCTCCTCTTCGCCCTGTCGATCGTCTTTCAGCTGATGGCGGCGCGGACCGCCTCGCAGGGGGTGCCGTTGGGGGTCTTCAGCCGTGCCCAGGCGACCTGGGTCTGGGGGATCCAGTTCGCCGTGCTGGTCTATCTGCCGCTGTCGCTGGTCGGGTTCCTCGGGTGGTCGGTGGGGGAGTCCCTCTGCCGCGAGGGCTGGGCGCGCAAGCTGGCCGCCTTCGACGCGCTGTTGCAGCGCGATTGGCGCAACCGGACGGTGGCGGTCTCGACGGTGCGCGGAACGTTGGCTGGGGTGACCTTGGCCGGCGCCCTGGTCGGCCTGTCCCTGGTGGGGGCCGAGCTCGGGGGCGGCCCTCTGCTGTCGTTCGTCTTCGGCCCGTGGTGGGACGACGCCCGGTACATGGGGGTCGCACTGCTGCTGTTCGTCGTCATCTACGGCTTCTACGCCGCCCTCGTCGGCAGGCTCTTCCTGGTACCTGCCCTGGGCCGGGTCACCCGCCCGTGGGTCGCCGCGGTGGTGGCGTCGGTGATCGGTGCGCTGTTCACCTGGGGCCCGGAGATCGGCGTGTTGCCGCTGCCGCTGTTCGTCGCGCTGGCGGTGGTCGGCTCCGGCGTGCTGGTCGGCCTCTTCCTGGGTTGCGATCTGCTGACCTCGGTACTGGCGCACACCACCGCCATGGCGCTGATCGGTGCCTATCCGCTGATCACGGCCGCGAGCACCGCGGTCCAGCTGCAGGGTTGGATCGCCCTGGTCGGCGTCTCGGTCCCGGCGCTGGTCGGTGTGCGCTACCTGGGCAGCCGGCGCGAGTTCACCTACCGCTACGACGACGTGCCGCCGCACGTGCGACGCATCGCCGAGCGCGAACGCCAGCGGCTGGAGCTGGAGACGGCTCGCAACATCCAGAGCTCGATCCTCCCGGAGCTGCCGCCCGAGCTGGCCGGGGTCCGGTTGTCGCACGCTTACCTGCCGGCGACCGAAGTCGGTGGCGACTTCTACGACGTCATCCCGCTCGACCGGCAGCCGCACTCGGCGACCTCGCACGAGCGCCTGGCGGTGGCGGTCGGCGACGTGGCGGGGCACGGTGTGTCGAGCGGTCTGGTGATGGCGGCCGTCAAGGCGGCCCTGACCGTGCAGGTCGGGTACGACCCGTCGGTCGAGGCCGTCTTCCGGCGGCTCAACCGGGTGGTGCACGCCAGCGCGCGCCGGCGCCGCCTGCTGACGACGCTGTGCTACGCGGTGCTCGATCCGGCCAGCCGGCGTTTCCGCTTCGCCAGCGCCGGCCATCTCTTTCCGTACCGGGTGAGGCCCGACGGCGAGGTGACGGTGCTCGAGTCGGTGGCCTATCCGCTGGGCGTACGCTCCGATCTGGTTGTCCGGGTGAGAACGGTGGAGCTCGCCGGCGGTGACCGGATCGTCTTGGCCAGCGACGGCGTGATCGAGGCGACCCACGAGACCACCGACGAGCCGTTCGGCTTCGAGCGGTTCGAAGTCGAGCTCCGTCGGCATGCCGGCCGCGATCTCGACGACCTGCGCGACGCTGTCCTCGGTGAAGTGGCGGCTCATCTCGGCAGCGCGCCCCGCCCCGACGACCTGACGCTGTTGATCCTGGAAGTTCCCTAGGCCGGTCGGGCTATCCGACCGCGGCGGTGGGGCGCGACTCGGCCGGGTCGTGAGCCGCCGGATCGGCGCGACGCCACAGATAAGCCGTCAGGGCGGCCGGCGCGAGGATCGGCGGCAGGGCGCCGAGCCATTGGATCCATAGCGCCTGGTCGTAGATGTTGGTCGC
>JAWVZD010000351.1:0-3597 GCA_033722395.1 Thermoanaerobaculia bacterium
GATACGATCGTCGGCGTCGAACCTCACGCCTTCTTCCACCAGCAGGCTCTTTTGCAGCCCGTCCCAGCCGGGGCTCGAGCGCGGGCTGACGCGGCCCTGAGCGTTGATCACGCGGTGCCACGGAACGTCGGTCCCTTCGGGCAGATTGTGCAGCGCATAGCCGACCTGGCGCGCCCGGCCCGGCCGACCGACGAGGCTGGCGATCTGGCCGTAGGTAGCGACGCGCCCCTCCGGAATCCGCTCGACCATCGCCCAGATCCGTCGGTAGATCTCGGAGGGGCTCATCGCCGGCAGTATCTCACCACGCAACCTTTTCCCGCCCGTCTGCGTCAATACCAGTAGAACCCAACGGAGGAGGCTCATCCATGCATTGCGCCCGTTTCGCTCGAACGTTCGCCGTCCGCGCCCTCGTCCTCACCGCGGCTCTGCTCCTCGCAGCACCCTTCGCCGCCAGCGCCGACTACCGCGTCGAGAAGACCTTGGAGCTGGCACCGGGAGGCACCTTCCGCCTCGAGACCGACGGCGGTGAGGTGGAGATCGTCGGCACCTCGTCCGACGGTGCCCGAGTCGTCGTCACCTCGCGCAAGGACGACTTCGAAGACGATTACGAGCTGTCGTTCTCGAGCGACGGCCGAACGGTGGAAGTCGAACTCGACCGGCGGGGTAGCCGGTTCTTCTCCTGGGGCTGGCGCGACTCGATCCGCTTCGAGGTCTGGCTGCCCAGCCGGACGGACGTCTACGTCGACACCGCCGGCGGAGCGATCGAGCTCGAGTCGATCGAAGGCAAGACCGAGCTGCGTACCTCGGGCGGCAGCATCTCGGCACGAGACGTGACCGGCAAGGTCTTGGCCGACACCTCCGGCGGCGCCATCCGTATCGAGGACGTCCGCGGCGACGTCCATGCCGACACCTCGGGCGGCGCCATCGTGGTGCGCCGGGTGACGGGAACGGCCGTGGCGGACACCTCCGGCGGTTCGATCTCGATGCGCCAGATCGGCGGTGACGTGGTGGCGGACACCTCGGGCGGCTCGATCGATATCGAGGGCGCGGGCGGTTCGGTGCGGGCCGACACCTCGGGCGGACCGGTGACCGTCGCCTTCGCCCCCGGCAACGACTTCGGCGGCACGCTGTCGTCGTCCGGCGGCCGGGTGACCGCGATCCTCGACCCGGCCGTCAGCCTCGACATCGACGCCTCGACCTCCGGCGGATCGGTCAAGACGGCTCTCCCCGTGACCGTCCGCGGCACCGTCTCCCGGAGCGAGCTGCAGGGCCAGCTCAACGGCGGCGGCGAGCTCCTGAAGCTACGCTCGAGCGGCGGCGGGATCCGCATCGAGGCCCACTGAGTCGAGGGATCGCAGCGAAGTACTTGCGTGGCCCCGAATGAGGTGCCAATAAGAGGGTGGCACTTTTGGGGCAGCACTTTTGAGGGGCAAGGGGGGGCGCTTTTTTGGGACCCTCAGCCCTCGCCTTCGTGTCCGGGCGGCGCCTCGTCCCCGATCCCGTCTCCGCTGCCGTCGACAGGCGTCAGGCGCACTCGCCTCGCCCGGTAGCTCTGGACTTCCAGGACCTCCGCCTCCACCTCCTCGAGCCGCACCCGGTCTCCGGGGCGGGGAAGCCGCCCCAGCTCGGCGGTCAGAAAGCCCGAGAGGGTCGAGACGCCCGGGCGGCTGAGGCGCAGCTCGAGTTCCTGATTCAGGCGTGCCAACGGGAGCTGACCGGCGGCGAGCCAGCCGCCGGTGTTGCTCGCGACCAGCATCGGCTCCTCGGAGTCGAACTCGTCCTCGACCGAGCCCACGAGTTGCTCGATGACGTTCTCCATGGTGATGGCTCCGACGACCGAACCGAGCTCGTCGACGACCAGCGCCAGATGCGACTGGGTGGTCTGCATGAGGCGCAGGACCTCTCGAATCGGGAGCAGGTCGGGAATTCGTTCCAGGGGACGGGCGCACGCTTTGAGATCCAGGGCCTCTCCAGCCTCGAGCCCGAGGAGGTCCTTGACGTGGACGACCCCGACGGCGTGGTCCAAGTCGCCCGAGCACAGCGGAAAGCGGGTGTGCTTGTGCTGGCGCGCGAACCGGAGGCACTCTTCCAGCGACCACGCCTCGTCGAGGAACACCACTTCGTGGCGCGGGATCATGATCTCTCGCACCATAGCCTCGTCGAAGGCGAAGACGGCGGTCAGGAGCTCGAGCTCTGTCGGGCTGACCTCGCCTTCCTTGGCCCCGAGGTGGATCATGGCGAGGATCTCGCCCTCGGTCGTTACCGGCACCACTCGGCCACGCGTAAAGAGCGAAGAGAACTTCTCGGTCACCCAAATGGCCGGACCCAGGAACTTGCGGACGCCCACCAGCGGCCATACCAGGATGGGCCACAGGCCACGCCAATGGACCGCCCCGTAGGTCTTGGGCAGGATCTCCGAGAGCATCAGGATGGCCAGGGTGAGGAAGACCGAGAAGAGCGGTACCGAGCCGCGTCCCAGGTATTGGGCGGCCAGCATGCCGGCGATGGTGGCGCCGGCCGTATTGGCGACCGTGTTGAGGATCAGGATCGCGGCCGTCGGCTCGGCGATCTGGCGCTTGAGGGCGAGGAAGGCCTCGGCCCTATGGGCGTGACGCCCCTGCGCCTTGGCGGCCTCGAGCGAGACGACTCGGGTCGAGTAGAGGGTCGCCTCGAAGAGGGAACAGAGCGCCGAGACGATGAGAGTGACGGCGACGACGGCGATGAGAAGGCCCATGGATCAGCTCCTTCCGAGCTCGAGGCTTGCAGGTGGTTGCCACCCGAGCGGGGGTGAAGAGTAGCCTGCGTTCTGTACGAGCGCCACGGCATCCGGCGAAGGTCGCCTGCAGCCTCATGGAGAATGGAGGCTAGCATCGCCGGTCGAGAGGCGCATTCGCGAAGCCGTCCGGCTGGCGGCCGTCCGCTCGCGTCGCCGCTCTTCGGTTCCTGCTACACTTGACCGCCCCCGTTCGGGGCTTCAATGCATACAGGGAGTGAGGATGTTCGGTAGATATCCACAAGAGGCCGTACTGCGCGATGGGCGACGGGTGCTCATCGAGCCGTTTCGCGAGACGCACACCGAGCAGCTGTTCGAGTTCTTCAAGCGGCTGCCGGAGGACACCCGGCGGTTGGCCTGGGACCGGATCGACAACTGGGGCCTGGTCGAGAGCTGGGGCGCCAACATCGATTTCTCGAAGGTCTTCCCGCTGTTGGCGGTGAACGGCTCGAAGATCGTCGCCGACGCCACTCTGCACCGCCGCGAGGGAGGCCCCTTGCGCCTGGCCGGCCGGATCAAGTGGCTGATCGATCCGGAGTACCGCGGCATCGGGCTCGGATCTCTGCTCGTCAACCAGCTGATCGACGTCGCGCGGGCCAACGGGCTGCGCCACCTCGCCTGCATGCTGGTCTCCGACGTCGAGGCGGACGCCATCGGGGTCCTGACCGATCTGGGCTTCCGCTCCTTCGAGATCCCGAGCTACGGCACGGATCCGGACGGCGGCGAGCACGACATGACCTATCTGGTGCTCGAGCTCTGAGCGAGAGGACCAGGCTTCAGGCTTCAGTCCGCCCCCACTCCAGGGACCGGGCCTCGGCGTCGGC
>JAWVZD010000352.1:0-3594 GCA_033722395.1 Thermoanaerobaculia bacterium
GCTCAGACCGCTTCCCAGCGGCGCGACGCCGCCGAGCGCTCCCACGCCGCCATGACCCGCTGGTTGGCCAGGCCGTCGGCGTAGTCGGGGTCGGGACATCGGCCTACCACGATACCCTCCAGCACGTCGTGGAGGGTGTGCGCGACGGTGGGCTCGTAGCCGATGTTGTGGCCCGGTGGCCACCACGACTCGACGTACGGATGATGTTCCGGCTCGGTGACCAGGATCCTGCGGAAACCCTGGCGGTCCGGTGGATCGGAGAGCAGGTGGACCTCGAGCTCGTTCATCCGCTCGAGGTCGAAGGCGAGGCTGCCGCGGGTGCCGTTGATCTCGAAGCGGTTGTGATTCTTCCTACCGGGAGCGAGGCGGGTCGCCTCGATGGTTCCCAGGGCGCCGCCTTCGAACCGGACCACGGCGGCGCAGGCATCGTCGACCGTCACCTCGCCGGTCTCCTCCGGCGCATCGGGCAAGGGGCGCTCGCGGATGAAGGTCTCCAGCGCGCCCGAGATCTCCTCGATCTCGCCCACCAAGTAGCGGGCCAGGTCGATCGAGTGCGAGGCGATGTCGCCGAGCGCTCCCGAGCCTGCCTTCTCTTTGCGGAAGCGCCACAGCAGCGGCAGCTCCGGGTCGATCACCCAGTCCTGGAGATAGGTTCCACGGAAGTGTCGGATCTCCCCCAGGTCGCCGGCCTCGAGCATCCGCCTGGCAAGTACCACCGCCGGCGCGCGGCGGTAGTTGTGGCAGACCATGTGGACGACGCCCGCTTCCTCGACTGCCGCCAGCATCGCCTCGGCCTCCTCGACCGTATTGGCGAGCGGCTTCTCGCACAGCACTGCCTTGCCGGCACGGGCGGCGGCGATGGCGATCTCGGCATGGCTATCGCCCGGCGTGCTGACGTCGACGAGATCGATGTCGTCGCGCTCCACCACCTCGCGCCAGTCGGTCGCCGCCTCCTCCCAGCCGAGCTGCGAGCGCGCCCGCTCGACGGCCTCGGCGTCGCGACCGCAGATCACCCGCAGGCGCGGCGTCAGGGGCGGCTCCATGAACGGCACTACCTGACGGTAGCCGTTCGAATGGGCGCGGCCCATGAACTTGTAACCGATCATCGCGACACGGATCTCTCGCATGGCTGGCTCCGGGGGAATGGATTCTCAGAGGGACACCTCGGTGGCCCGTCGTCGATCAGTCGAGGTGGGGATCTTACACTCGCCGCTCGCGACGCCCTGATAGAGTGCTGGTCGTTTTCCACGTCGAAATGCCGGAGCCGGACGCATGAAGAGAGCGGTCGCGGGGATCTTCGTGCTCGTGCTCCTCTCGGCGATCGCCCTGGCCGAGGAGCCTCCCACGGAGGCCGACGGCGGTTGGTGGAAGATCCCCTATCCGCAGCCGTTCGACGTCTCGAACCTGGCCGAGCAGCCGAGCGAGGTGCGAGTCGAAGGGAACCGCTTCGTCGACGCACGGGGCGACACGGTCGTCTTCCGCGGTGTGAGCATCGCCGATCCCGACAAGGTCGAGCGTGACGGGCGATGGTCGAAAGCGCTCTTCGAAGCGGTGCGCTCGTGGGGAGCGAACGTGGTGCGGATCCCGGTCCATCCCGCCGCCTGGCGTGGCCGGGGTAGAGAGGCGTATCTCGAGCTTCTCGATCAGGCCGTGGTGTGGGCCAGTGAGGTCGATCTCTATCTGGTCGTCGACTGGCACTCGATCGGCAATCTCGAGAGTGGCCTCTTCCAGCACCCGATGTACGACACCTCGAAGTCGGAGACGCTCGATTTCTGGCGCACCGTGGCGGCCCGCTACGCCGGGATCTCGACCGTCGCCCTCTACGAGATCTTCAACGAGCCGACCGGTTTCGGCGGCCGGCTCGGCACGGTCAGCTGGCCGGCCTGGCGGGCTTTCAACGAGGAGGTGATCGGCGTCGTCCGGGCGCACGACCCCAGTGCGATTCCGTTGGTCGCGGGGTTCGACTGGGCCTACGATCTGACGCCGGTGCGGCGCCTGCCGGTCCGCGCCGGCGGCGTCGGCTACGTCTCGCATCCGTATCCCCAGAAGGTCGAGCCGCCTTGGGAGCCGAAATGGAAGCGCGACTTCGGATTCGTCGCCGCCGAGCACCCGCTGGTCGTGACCGAGTTCGGATTCACCCCCGGCGGTGGGGTACCGGTCGACGGGGACGAGACCTACGGCGAGGCGATCGTGGCCTATCTCGACCGCCTCGGCGCTTCGTGGATCGCCTGGTGCTTCGATCCCGACTGGGGACCGCAGCTGATCGAGGACTGGCAGTACACGCCGACCCTCTCCGGAGCGTTCTTCCGGCGCGCTCTCCGGGCGGGGGACACGCCGCCAGCCGGCACAGATAACAGAAGCGAGCAGGAGTGACGTCGATGGACCTCGAGCCCGACTACCGTCCCGCCGACGATCGCTACGAGCGGATGCGCTACCGCCGCTCGGGCCGCAGCGGCCTCGACCTGCCGGCCGTCTCGCTCGGCCTGTGGCACAACTTCGGTGGCGTCGACCTCTTCGAGACCGCGCGCTCGATGATCCATCGCGCCTTCGATCTCGGTGTGACCCACTTCGACCTGGCGAACAACTACGGGCCGCCGTACGGCTCGGCCGAGGAGACCTTCGGACGCATCCTGCGCCGTGACCTGGGTCGCTACCGGGACGAGTTGGTGATCTCGACCAAGGCCGGGTGGGACATGTGGCCCGGCCCGTATGGCGACCACGGCTCGCGCAAGTACCTGCTCGCCAGTCTCGACCAGAGCCTGGGGCGGATGGGCCTCGACTACGTGGACGTCTTCTACCATCATCGCCCCGATCCCGACACACCGCTCGAGGAGACGATGGGAGCGTTGGCGAGCGCCGTGCGCCAGGGCAAGGCGCTCTACGCCGCCGTCTCGGCCTATTCGGCGGAGCGCACCCGCCGTGCCGCGGAAATGCTCCGGGACCTCGGTACGCCCTGCCTCCTGCACCAGCCGCGCTACAGCCTCTTCGACCGTCAGATCGAGGAGGAGGGTCTGCTCGACGTCCTGGAGGAGGAGGGGATCGGTTGCATCGTCTTCTCGCCGCTGGCGCAAGGCCTTCTGACCGACAAGTACCTCGACGGCATCCCGGAGGGGTCGCGGGCCGCCAAGCCCCACGGTTACCTGGGCGCCTCCGAGGTGACCGAGGCGAAGCGAGCGACGATCCGCGCGCTCGCCGAGGTCGCCGCGAACCGTGGCCAGGCGCTCGCCCAGATGGCGCTCGGCTGGGTGCTCCGGGACCCGCGGGTGACCTCGGCTCTGGTCGGGGCGAGCCGGGTCGAGCACGTCGAGGAGGCGGTCGCAGCGGTCGCGGCGCCACCGCTCACCGCTGAGGAGCTCGACGCGATCGAGACGATCTTCGATCGGCGCTCCGGCGACGATCGAGCCGGCGAGCCGTGACACTCGCTCGGCTGCACCGCCCCGCGGCTCCGTCTCGGAGGATCGTCGAGCGGCGTCGGGAGATCTCGCGGGTCGCGGTGCTCGCTCTGGTAGTGGTCGCCGGGATCCCGATGGTGGGATGCGGCGTTCCGGAAGGAAAGCCGGGCCCGCCGGTCGCCGGTACTCCGCTCGCGGAGAC
>JAWVZD010000353.1:0-3591 GCA_033722395.1 Thermoanaerobaculia bacterium
GAGGAACGCGCTCACCCACAACCAAGCCTACTGGCTGGCGACGCTGACCGTCGAGGACCTCGGGCGAGAGGATCTCCGGCCGGAGCCTCCGGCGGCCGACAACCCCCGCCGTTACGACATGTTCTCGCCGGCCAACTTCCTCAACTACGTACCGTGGGCGAAGGCGCTCGAGCTCATTCTGGACAGCGATCCGGCCGCCATCGAGGCGCACGACCGACGGCTCGTCGAGAGGCTCCTCGAGGGTCTCGACCGCGACCGCTTCGACATCTCGAGTCCGGAGGAGGAAGAGCGACGCTCCGCCCTGATCTTCGTCTCGCACCGCGACCGCGGTCTGAACCGCGAGATCCACCGCCATCTCGAGCGGATGGGCGTCGACGTCTCGTTCCGCAGGGGAGAGCTACGCCTGTCGCCCCACTTCTACAACACCGACGGAGAGATCGACCGCGTCCTCGAGGCGCTCCACGGGAGCGCCTGACGAGGGACTGCCCGACGACGATGCGCGACTACCGTTCCGATTTCCACCACTTCGAAGGAGCAACCTATCTCAACTGCGCCTTCCACGGCGCCATGCCGCGCGTCGCCACCCGGGCGGTGGAGGAGGCGCTCGAGCTCAAGAAGCGGCCGCATCGAATCCGGGACGCGGATCACTTCGACTACCCGGACGCCTTCCGCGCCGCCGCCGCCGATCTGATCGGCGCCGAGCCCGAGGACGTCGCCGTCACCGACTCGGCCACCCACGGCGTCATGATCCTGGTCGCAGGGCTCGACTGGCGCGACGGCGACGAGGTCGTCCTGCCGGCGGGCGAGTTTCCGGCCAACCTCTTCCCGTGGCGCTCGCTCACCGAGCGCGGCGTCGTCGTGCGCGAGGTGCCGCTGCCGACCGACGAGGATCCGGTCGAGCGACTCGCCGCCGTCCTCACCGAGCGGACCCGCGTGGTCGCTACGAGCTGGGTCGGCTACTCGACCGGCCGCCGCCTCGATCTCGCCCGGCTCGGGTCGCTGTGCCACGACGCCGGCGCGCTCCTCGCCGTCGACGGCAGCCAGGGGATCGGCGGCATCCCGTTCTCGCTCGAGGAGCTGCCGTGCGACCTGGTCACCTGTGCCGGCTACAAGTGGATGCTGGGGCCGTACGGCGTCGGCTTCGCCTGGGTGCGGCCCGGTCTCGCCGAACGACTCCGGCCAGCGAACATCAACTGGTTCAGCCTCGAGGGGGCGCGCGACTTCGATCGCCTGAGCGAGTGCGAGCTGGCGTTCGTCCCCGGCGCGCGGCGCTTCGACATCAACGAGCCGGGAAACTTCCTCAACATGGCCGGTGCCGCCGCCGCGACACGCTACGTCGGCGAGATCGGTCCATCCGACGTGCGGGACCACGTCCTGGAGCTGTTCGACGTCCTGCTCGACGGGTTGCCGCACGCCGTGCGCTCGCTCGCCCCCTCCGACGAGAGGCAGCGCTCCAACATCCTCTGCCTGGGCCTGCCGTCGGAGGAGACCGGTCGGGAGCTGCTCGAGGCTCTTCGGCGCGAACGGGTCTTCGTCAGCCTGCGCGAAGGGGCGCTGAGAATCTCGCCGCACCTCTACAACGCTCCCGACGACATCGAACGGCTGCTAGCCGTCCTCGACGCGAACATCCAACGCGCGGCGACGTAGTAGGCTCAGCGCCCCCACGACCCCAGACCCCTTCCGAGGAGCGTCCATGCTTCGACCCCTCTCGTCCGCCCGTCCGACCGCCCTGATCGCTCTGATACTCCTGCCGATCCTGGCCACGGCCCAGATCGAGGAGATCCCCGAGGGTGTCGAGGTGCCGCCGTTCTACGACTACGATCCGCCGTCGACCCTGGTGGTCCCCGAGACCGAGGTGACCCGCGCCAAGTACCCCTTCGTCGACGTCCACAACCACCAGTTCCGCATGGGTGGCGAGCAGGACCTCTCGGAGCTCGTCGTCGAGATGGACCGGCTCAACATGGCGGTGATGGTGAACCTCTCCGGGCGCGGTTTCCGGCGCGTCGAGCGAGAGGACGGCTCGGTCGGCTGGGAGCTGAACACGCACGAGTACCTGGCCAACGCCGTTGCTCGCGCCGAAGAGCAGTACCCCGGCCGCTTCGTCGTCTTCACCAACTTTTCGACCGAGGGCATCGACGAGGCGGGCTGGGCGGAGGAGACCGTGGCCGGACTCGAGCTCGACGTCGCCAACGGCGCGCGGGGTTTGAAGGTCTACAAGAGCCTCGGTATGGACGCGGTCGACTCGCGGGGCGAGCGCATCCCGGTCGACGACCCGCGGCTCGAGCCGGTATGGGAGGCCTGCGGTCGATTGGGCATTCCGGTGCTGATCCACACCGGCGACCCGGCGCAGTTCTGGCAGCCGCGCGACGAGATGAACGAGCGCCTCTACGAGCTCATCGAGCGGCCCGGACGCTATCGTGATCCCGCCGAAAACGCCTCCTGGGAGCAGATCATGTCGGAGCAGCACCACCTGTTCCGCAAACACCCGGAGACGACCTTCGTCAACGCCCACCTCGGTTGGCTCGGGAACGACCTGGGACGCCTCGGCGCGCTCCTGGACGAAGCGCCCAACGTCTACACCGAGATCGGCGCAGTGCTAGCGGAGCTCGGACGCCAACCCCGATTCGCCCGCGACTGGCTGACCCGCTACCAGGACCGGGTGATGTTCGGCAAGGACTCTTGGCGGCCCGAGGAGTACCACACCTACTTCCGCGTCCTCGAGACGGACGACGACTACTTCCCCTACTACCGGCGCCGTCACGCCTTCTGGCGCATCTACGGCCTCGATCTGCCGGAGGAGGTGCTGCGCAAGCTGTACTACGAGAACGCGCTACGGGTCATCCCGGGGATCGATAGAACGCTCTTCCCGAACTGACGTGAGCGTCCCGGGCGAGAGCCGTCGCTACGTCGCCCCGGACACCGAACCGGAACCACCACCGCGGGCCCTCCACGACTACTGTCTCGGCTGGTAGGGCTCTCGACGACGGCGGTGTCGTTCCCGGGCCTCGGCTACGGCCCGTCGGTGGACATCTCTTCGTCGGCGGCCTCCTCCTCGGCGATCGCACCCTCGAACGAGTACTCGATCGGCTCCTGGCCCTCTTTGGTCCAGGTGAACTCGCCCTTGATGCCGTCGTTGGCCACCTTGCCGACCCAGTGGTTCGTCCCCTCCTCCTCGCTCTCGGCGGTTACCTCGAAGCGCACGATTCCACCCGCCATCGGCTGGGTCGTGTACGGCGCCCAGTCGAAGCCGTACTCGTCGCAGGCCACCGAGCGGAACTTGCCGTCTTCGAAGATCAGGGTGTCTTCGTACGGCTCCTCCACCGTCGGGTCGTCGATCATGACCGTGAACGTCTTGCCGTCGAGGCTTCCGGCGGTGGCCACCCCCGTCAGCAGGCACAGCGCGAACACGGTCGTCAAAATCGTCTTGCTACGCATCCTTACCTCCTTTTTCTTCTGTTACGAAGCACCGCGGAAAATCCTCGCTCCCGGTACCGATTCTCGCTTTTCTGATCCTATCCGTCATCTTGCTCTCTCTCTGCGCCGGCGTCCAGAACTCGACCCAGTGGCCGTCGGGGTCGAGGAAGTAGTGCC
>JAWVZD010000354.1:0-3561 GCA_033722395.1 Thermoanaerobaculia bacterium
CTAGTGCTCGTGATCAGAAGTTCCTCCCCAGGGGAGCGATGTCAGTTGAGCTGACTGTGGAACTGCCAGAGAAAACGGAACTCGCCGGCCAGTGCATCGGCGACCTTGTCGGGAACGCCGCGGACGAAGGATGGCTCCCACCGGCGTCCGTGCCGAATCTGCAGATCGGCGACGTTGAAGGAAGCACTGCCATTTGCGATGCGGAAGAGCGGAACCCACTCCCCCTCGTCCTCAAAGCCGAGCACGGCGGTCTTTCCTCGTGCCCTCGCAGCCAGAAAGACCGAGGCCGGTTCAAGAGAAGCGAGGCGACGGAGGACGAGATTTGCGTAGGACTCGGCATTCATGCGGCGTCGCGTTGGTGGGGCGCGTAGGTCCAGCGCAGCGGTTTGCAGCGACCATTGTGGTCGTCGAGCCACAGCGGCAACTTCTCACGGAACTCTTCGACGTGCGCGTAGCGGCGATGACGAAGATACCGGCGGCTGAACGTCGAGAAGAAGTTCTCACAGAGGTTGAGCCACGACGCGTGGACAGGAGTGAAGTACGTGACCCAGAAGTCTTCGTGCTCCTTGAAGTACTTGCTCGTGATGCGCGACGTGTGTGTCGAGCCGTTGTCGAGAACGAGATGAACCCGGTTGAACCCTGCAGCGAGCAGATACCGGCGTGCATTTTCGAGGAGCTCGACGGTGGCCTCGGAGTCGTACCGACGGTCCTTGTGGTAGACGTCGTGGTAGACGCAGTCGCCTGTAGCCGGAGCCACGAATGCCACAAGCGTTCTCGTTCCAAGGCGGCGGTACTCGAACTCTATGAGCCGATGCCGTCCACCCCGGGGCCCATCCCACCGGCCGTGAGCGTATCTGGGATTGCCGAGGATCTGAATCCCGGGTTTGGGATCGAAGCACAACACGATCTCGTCTGGCGGGAGGCTTCCCATGCGCTCGTAGAGGGAGCAGATGGCGTCCCGGCGGGCCACGAAGTTCTCTCGAGACTTCGGCGTGTACAGCCAGTACCGTGACCGATCAGCGAAGGGGGACTTCCCCGGCGAATCCGGGTCGCGGAAACTGTAGTGTTCGAGGGGCTCGTCAGCCCGTTGTCGCGGTGTCGGAGCCGGGTCCGTCTCGGGCGTAGGCGGCGGCGTAGGCGGCTGGGGTGAGCTCGGCGGCGGTGAGGTCGTACAGGTCTTTGTGGGTGCCGAGCCGGGTGAAAGCCCAGGCGAGATACGCCTCGCCGTCAATGCCGAGGGCGCGGCAGGTGGCGACGATGCCGAGGAGGGTGGCGAGTCGGTGGGCGCCCTCGGTGCTGCCGGCGAAGAGGATGTTGTGTCGCAGCTTGGCGATGGGCTGGTAGAGGCGCTCCGTAGCCGAGTTGTCGATCGGGATCTCGGGGTGGTCGACGAAGCGGCACAGCGCGTCCCAATGATTGCTGTAGTACGCGAGCGCTTTGGTGAGTGGGTCGGAGGGCAGCAGCGTGGGCCTGACGGCGTCGTTCCAGCGCTCGAAGTCGTCGAGGTGCGGCTTGCAGCGCTGACGTCGCCAGTCGCGTAGCGCTTCGCCGGTCAGTCCGAGCTTCCTGGCTTCGGCCTCGGCGTTGTAGACGGCAGAGATGAAGCGGCCTGCGTCGGCGGCCAGCTTCGGCTGGGCGGTTTCGGCGTCGCGGAGCTTGCGGCGGCCGTGGGCGTTGCAGCCGGCCTCGATGATGCTGCCGTCCTCGAACAGGACGTTGTGTCGGTGCTCGGCGTCGGCGACCAGCACGCCGGAGAAGGGGCGGAGCTTGCTCACCAGATTGTCGCTGTGCTTCGTCGCCTCGTACTGGACGACCACGGTCTCGCCGTTGTGAAACGCCTCGAGGTTGCCGTTGTGGGTCTCGGGTACGCCCTTGACGCAGACCTTGAGGCCGGTGGCGTCCATGCCCATCCAGTCGCCGCCGAGGAGCTGCTTCCAGTGCTCGCCGTCGATGGGGGCGAGGATGTCGGCGGCGCGCTCGACCTGTGAGACGAGGTAGCTCATCGCCAGCGGGACGCCCTTGCCGTCGAGGTCGCGCCGGATGCGGTCCATTGGCAGCAGCAGCGCGTGTCGGGCCCAGATGAACCAGGCCAGCCACTCGCACGTGGCCTTGGAACGGGGAAACGGCGCTGGCAGTGCTCTCGGCGTGGTGCGCTGACCGCACGCGTTGCAGTCGCAGGTGTCGCGGACGGTGCGGCGCACCCGCTGGTGCGCCTTGACGACGGTCAGCTTCTCCTCGACGTGCTGACGGACGACGGCCAGATCGGTGCTGCCGCAGTGGTCGCAGCTCGACGGCGTCAGAGTGTGGGTATCGCGGGGCAGCGAGTCGGGGAGCTTGTTACGACCGGCCTTTTCGCGCTTCTTGGGCGGCTTCTTCTTCTTTTCTTCGCGCTCCGGCGGTGTCGGCCTGTTCTCGAACGCCTCACGGACGTCGTCGGAGAGGTCGGACGGGGCTTCGACAGGTTGCTCGCTCTCGGTGTTTTGTCGGCGTGCTGCCTTTTGGCCGAGGGCCGCCAGCAGCTCGTCGATGCGGTCGTTGGCGCGGGCGAGCTGGTCGCTGAGATGGCCTATCTGAGTCGCGAGACGGCCGACCCGCTCGACGAGCGCTGCGTTCTGTTCGAGCACTCGTTCGTGCTCTGCCTGGGAGACCCTCGCCATGCACAGGTTGGATCACACCCGAGACTCTTTGTCGATCCCCCGGAACTCAAATCAACTTCGCCGATACCATCGACGCCGCTTCGCACGCAGGTCGATCCCCTCCAGCAGCGAGCTCAACGTCGCCTTGTCGATGGTCACCTGCGGTGTGCCATCGCCGCCATCATCTGGAACAGCAGGCAGCTCGAAGGTGCCTCGCTCCAGCCGCTTGCTGAACAGACACCAGCCCGAGCCGTCGAACCACAGCATCTTGCACAGCCGCCGACGCCGGTTGAAGAAGAGGTACAGGTGACCGTCGGTAGGCTCGAGGCCCAGTCGCCGTGCGTGCCCAGCCAGGGCGTCGAACGACCCTCGCATATCGACCGGCGTCAGCCCCACGAAGATCCGAACTCCCTTGCCCGGACTCAGCATGCCGCCACCACCTCGAGCAGTCGAAAGAGCGTCCCCTGCTCGAAGTCGTCACCGACCTCCACCTCGAACCCGCCGCGACGAATCAGGTAGCGAGCGTTGCCCGCCGTCGATGTCGGCTCCGCGTCTGCAACCAGTTCAACAACGCCGGTCGGCTTGCTCTGTCTCGATAGCGACATTCGCCAACACTGCAGCGACCGCCCGTCGACCTCGTTGTCCCGAACCCAGTCAACCAGGCTCTGCCCACTGCGCTCCAATCGCGCCAGGCAATTCACCGCGTCCGCCCTGTCTCGAATCTTCCGTCCAGGCATGAAACCTCCGTGTCTGATGACTCGGAGTCACGATCCTCGAACGGCGCCCGAAGCGGCAGCCCCCCTTCGCTGATGGGTCACGCTGCGGCGTCGACCAGACGTAGAGACGACTGCGTTTCACTCTCCACCCTCCGACCTGCTGGTCAAAATGAATACGCGACCATCTTCCATTCGAAAGACTCTGATAC
>JAWVZD010000355.1:0-3560 GCA_033722395.1 Thermoanaerobaculia bacterium
GGAGGAGGCCTCGGCCTGATCGTCTCCGGCTTCTTCTTCGCCCAGGCCGCCCGACAGATCGGCGGCAAGAGGTTCCGCGACGAATGGGTCAACACCGTGCCCGGCTGGAAGGTCGGGCGTCGCTTCACCTGGGTGGTCTTCTGGCTGATCCCGCTGCAGTTCGTCGCCCTGCTCGCCTGGTGGTTCTACCAGGCGATCGCCGTCTACGATCCGGAGGGCTGGTGGAACCCCTTCCACACCTTCAGCCTCGGGACGGTGCTGGCCCAGTGGCTGGTGATCATCGTGCTGTTCCTGCTGCTCAACCCGCTCCTGGCACGGCAGAGAGGAGAGTCGTCGTGACCCCCGGCAGCATCGCCTTCATGCTCTTCGTGCTCACCCTGGTGTGGGGCGGCTTCGTCGCCTGCCTCGTCACGCTCGCCCGGCAGCGCGACGACTCCGACTGAGCCGCAGCCGGGGCACGCCGGGGGAGCGGTGGCGGGCTCGGCTCTCTGCCCTCGACTACGGCGTCGGTCCGAGCCGCAGTATCGCTCAGGGCTCGCGGCTCTCCTCTCTGAGGGCGTCGACCGCGCGGCGCTGCGCCGCCAGAGCCTCGCGCACCTGCACCTCGACCGCTTCGAGCTCCTCGGCCAGCTGACGCCGCAACTGCTCGAGCTCGGCCGGTGTCGGCCGGAGGCTCTCCTCGAGCTCGCGCACCGAGCTCCGCAGTGCCTCGAGCTCTTCCTCTGACGGTCGCGCCTCGGTGGCGATCCGGCGCGCCTCCGCCCGCAGCCGATCGCGATCCTCCGGCGTCAGATGCGCGCGCCCTTCGGCGGCATGTCGACGGGCCAGCTCGCGAGCCAGAGCCTCGAGGCGCTCGGACTCGATGTCGAGCCGCTCGGTCATCGCCTCGATACGGGCCTCGAGCTGTCGCTCGACCCCCGAGTCCAAGCGTCGCTCGAGCCGGTCGTCGAGGCGGTCCTCGATGCGGTCGAGGGCGTCGTCGAGATCGTCCGCCACCTCGTCGATCGCCTCCTCGATCCGCTCGAGCTCGTCCTCCAGGACCTCTCTGCGCCGCTCCAGAGCCTCCGCCTCGGCCTCGCTCGGCCGCTCCCCGCGGCGGTCGAGATCGCGCTCGAGCTCCTCCTCCAACCACTCGAGATCCGACTCCATCAGCTCGACTTCGTTTTCGATCGAGCGTTCGAAGCGCTCGAGCTCGAGCTCGAGGTTCCGCTCCAACGTCTCCTCGATCCGATCGAGCTCGTCCTCCAGCCCTTCCAGAGCACCCTCGAGGTCGCCCTCCAAGGTCTCCTCCAGAGACTCGAGCGCTTGCTCGATCTCCTCCTCGAGCAGCTCCATCTCCTCCTCCGAGAGGACCGTCTCGCGCTCGACCTCTCGGTCCTCATTTCGGTCGACCTGCCCGGCAGCGCTCGTTCGGACGACCACCTCGGGAGCGAGGCGCACGATGCGCTGCTGGTCGACGCGGTCGACGATGCGCGGTGCCAGGCGAACGTCGCGGACCGGCGCGACATCCTCCTCGTCCGGCACCACCACGGACTCGCCCGACTCCACCACGGACTCGCGCGGCTCCAGCGCCGGGGCCGGTCGCGGTAGGGGTCGCGGGGAGGCGGAGGGCGAGGCTACCGGCAGCGGCGCGACGGACACCGGGGCGACCGAAACGGCCGCCGGACGGGCCACCGGGACCACCGGTGCCACTACGGCCTTCGAGACGCTCGGCTCCGGCTCGGCGGGGGCCTCGACCGGCTGCGGCTCGACGACGGCCCGGTCGAGCTCCGGCGACTCCGGTGTGGGGGGTGGCGGCGCCGGCTCCTGGCCGAGAACGGTGAACCCGGGCACCGCCACGATGACCGCGATCAACGCCGCGCCAGCCAGTGGTCGGGACCAGCCCGGCACGCGGGTGTCGATTCCGGCGTATCCGGGCGCCAGTAGGCGACGCACCCGCCGGCCCAGACCGGACCGCCCCGCCATCGTCGGGGCCAGGCCGAGACGGGCCTCGCCGACGCTCCACGAAGCCACCTCGGTGAGGCAACGCGCCAGCGTATCGGGCCGCCCGGTGTGGCGGGCCGCCCAGTCGTCACAGCGGTACTCCGCCACCTCTTGCAGACGGCGGCGCGCCAACCGGTTGAGCGGCTGGACGAAGAAGACGCTCTCGATCAGGCGCACGATCAGCAGCTGCAACGGATCGCGCCGCTCGAGATGAGCCAACTCGTGCGCCAGGACGGTCCCCTGCTGGTCGTGCGGCAGCTCGTCGACGACGCGGTCGAGCAGACAGATCTCCCGCCGTACCAGACCGAAGGCGATCGGCACCGTCAGTCTGCCGCTGCGCGTGAGCCGGGTCCGCCGATCGACGTCGGCCGAGGCCAAGAGCCGCCAGAACAGACGAAAGAGCGAGCCCCGCTCGATGTCGGTCCGGTAGCGCAGCCGCCGACTCAGGGAGACCGCCAGCAGGACGAGGCGGGCGCCGAGAAGAGCGGCACCGATTCCCCACACGAGAACGGCAAGTGCCAGCCACGGGATCTGCTCGCTGACGGCGGCTACCCGATCGGAGGTCGGAACGGGTAGCGATGCGGCACTCTCGGACCGGCGCGACGAGGCCGCCCGGGCTTCTCCGGTGGCTACAAATGGCATCTCCACCGTCGTCTCGGAGATCGTCGCGGGCGGTGCCGACGAGGCCGGATAGGCGATCGTGCCGGCAGCCGACTCCCAGCCGAGGCCTGCCTGCAGGCTCGCCGTCAGCAGCCCGCCGACGACGGCGATGCGCAGCAGGGACTCCTGCAGGGCGAGGTGTCGCGAACGTAGCAAACGGGTCAGGAGGAGTGTCGGCACCAGCAGTACCGAGCTGTGCAACAGGTAGGTCGACAGCCACGCGCCGGCGGTCTCCAAGAAGGGCAACCAGTCGGTAAAGGGGTTCATTCGGTTCTCTCCTCTCGCTTCGCGTCGATCAGTTCCTCGAGCTCGGCGAGCTCGTCCGGATCGATGTCGTGCTCCGACAGCAGATGACTGACGAAGGCCGGCACGTCGCCTTCGAACAGGCGCTCGGCCAGCTGGGCGACCATCGAACGGGTCACCTCCTGCTCGCTCACGGTCGGCGAGTAGAGATATCTACGGCCCTCCGCGCGGTGCGTCACGACGCCCTTCTTCTCCATCTTCACCAGCATCGTGGCGATCGTCGTCGGCGCCAGACCGCGCTCCTCCCAGAGCGCCTGGTGCACCTCCGAGGCGCTGGCCTCGCCGCGCGCCCAGAGGATCCGCATGATCGCCAACTGGAGGTCTCCCAACTGTTTCTTGCTCATCCGCGTCGACTCCTCTCGCGTTCCAGAACGACCGGGATAGTACTACCATGGTAGTTGATACGTCAATGCGACTTTCGGGTTTCATCTCCCTCGTCTAGGACGTCTGCTTTCCCGCTGCGGTTGCATGCGGGTCGAAGGCCGCCGACCGAACCCCGCTCGACCGCGACTCCGCGCGAGCCGCGCGGCCACCGCAACGACCGACCTGCGGCGAGCGGAGTGGGGGCGGCGTCGCGATATCCTCGCGCCGTGCACCTCGAAACCGTCGCGACC
>JAWVZD010000356.1:0-3552 GCA_033722395.1 Thermoanaerobaculia bacterium
ACCGCCGGAACGGAGCGGAAGTTGCGGCTCAGCACGTGCCGCTCGCCGCCGGCCGCGAGAAGAGCCTCTTCGAACGCTTCGTAAGCCTTCAGGTCGGCATCGCGCCAGGCGTAGATCGACTGCTTCGGGTCGCCGACGACGAACAGGCTGGGACGTGCCGCGCTGCCGCCCTCGAGGCCGAGGAGGCGGACGATGCGCGACTGTACCGAGTCGGTGTCCTGGAACTCGTCGACCAGGAGCAGCCGGATCCGCTGGCGCTCTCGGGTCAGCACGCTGGGCGAACTCTCGAGAAGAGCGAGCGCCTCTCGCAGCAGACCGGAGAAGGTGATGACGCCGCGGGCGCGCATCTCGCGCTCGATCTGCTCGAGCATCGGCAGCATGGCGCGCCGCGCCGCGGTGAGTAGATCCGGGTCGAGCCGGCGCAGGATCTCGAGCTTTCGCGCCGCCGCCGCTGCCAGCTCGGGCAGATCGTCGAGGCCGCCGAGGCGTTCCTCCTCCTCCTTGCTGCTGGTGCGCCCGCGTCCCCACTCGGCGAGCCGTCCGAGCAGATTGTCGGGCCAGACCTCGCGCCACACCTCGTCGCCGAGCGTCGCCCGGTCGGTGGCGATGCGCTCGCCGGTCTCGGCGAGGGCGGCCTCGAGGCGAACCGCCAGGCGGTTGCTCGGCAGGCCAGCGAGGCGCCCTTCGAGCCGCACCCGCAGAGCCTCGATCTCCCCACCGAGCGTGTCGATGAAGGCAGCACGTGCCTCGGAGTCGAGGGGATCGCGTGCGAGGACGTCGCTCGAAGGACCCTCCGATGTCCACTCCAGCACCGCCTCGAGCAGGCGTCCGGGGCCGATGCCCCGTGCCGCCAGGGCGAGGAACGGTGTCTCCTCGCCGGCGCTGTAGGCTCGCTGGACCCACTGCTCGACCGCTGTGCGACCGATCGCCTCGAGCTCGCGACCTTCGGCGTCCACCGTCAGCTCGGGATGGAGGCCAGCCTCCAGGGCATACGTCTTCAGCAGGCCGTAGCAGAAGGCATGGATCGTGCCCACCGTCAGGTGATCGAAGGCTTCCAGGAGGAGGGCCGCCCGGCGCTGCCGCTCGTTCGGGCCCACCTCGACGGGAAGCAGTCCCGGATCGAAGCCGATCACGTCGTCCTCGGCGCCGTCGGTGACCTGGGCCAGGGTCGCGGCGAGTCGCGCCGCCATCTCGGCTGCCGCCGCTTCGGTGAAGGTGATCGCCACGACACCTTGGAGTGTCTCGGCAGCGATGGCGTGCGGGTCGGCGTCCTCGTCCGCCGAGCGCTCTCGACTACCATCCCACCCGACCCCGAGGCACCAGGAGAGGATCCGGGTTACCAGGGTGGTGGTCTTGCCGGTTCCGGCCCCCGCCTCGAGCAGGAGGGGACGATCGAAGACGCGTTGCGCCGCCAGCCGTGCGGCGGCGTCGGCGCCGCGCGGATCGGATGTCCGCGAGGTGCTCATCCCTCTACCGACGACAGGTCGTCCGGGCGCTGCTCGGGTGCCGCGAGCCACCATTGCTCGAGCAGAGCGGCGCGCGAGGCCGGGTCGATCTCCGACGGTCGGGATCGTAAGCGCTCCATACCCAGGCGCAGCCGGCGGCGGCTGCCGCTGTCCTGGCGCAGACAGGCCTCCGCGACGCGACACCACTGGCAGGCGGGGGGTGCCTTTCCGACGCCCTCGGGGAGCTCGAGACGGGGGAAGAAGTAGCCGCCCTCCCAGGCCGCGAGTACCGTCGTGACGACGTGGTCGAGTCGTTGCCGCACCGTCGAGTCCTGGCTCGACGCCGTGATCCAGCGGGCCTCTTCCGGGGTGTCCAGATCGGGTCGCAGGAAGGTGAAGCGACCGTGCCCGACCGAGTCGCCCACGGCGGCGGCGTAGACCGCCGGTTGGAGACGCGATCCGCTCGCTAGCTCGGCCAGATAGCGCTGGTACCGCTTCTTGGCGCTCTGTTGGCCGAACGGAGAGGCTCCGGTCTTGTAGTCGACCAGCAGAATCGCCTCCTCGTCGCGATCGACGCGGTCGGCTCGGAAGGCGATGCGTCGCGCGACACCGCTCGGTGAAGCGACCGGCAACGAGCCTTCGACCTCCGCCCCCAGGGTGGGGGTGGGTCGCCGGCCCCATTCGATGCGCCGCGCCACGTCGAGATACGGTCGCGCCACGGCGGTGAGCGCGCGGGAGAAGCCTCGCAGCGCCACGCCCGTGGCACGCACGGTGGCCTCCGCCTGCTCGGCGAGGATTCGATCGAGAGTCCCCTCGTCCGGCCAGTCGACGGCGGTCGGCGCTCGGGCGAGGAGCTCCTCGAGCGCGCCGCCCGAACGCTCTAGTGTCGAGGAGACGATGCGCTCGAGCACGCCGTGCACCACGATGCCGACCATCAAAGGATCGATCTGGGGGAGGGCCTCGAGCGGATCGGGTACCGCCTCGACGCGCAGCAGGCGCTCGAGAAAGGTCTGCCATGGACAGGTCGCCATGCGCTCGACGGTGGTGACGTAGAGCTCCGGGTTGGCGCGCGGATCGGCGTCCGAGATCACCGGTCCGACGAAGCCGAGATAGGGCGTCAGGCAGCTCTCGGCCGCCTGCCGCGTCCGCGGATCGAGCTCGTCGAGGACGGCGACGCGCGCCGTGCCGACCCGGCCCCATTCGATCGCCGGGGATCCCTCTCCGGCGTCGGACCGTTCCCGGTCGGCCCGGCTCAGGGCGGCGTCGAGGAGGCCCGGCAGCTCGTCGCGCTCCCCTTCGAGCGCCGCCAGCACGAGGTGCTCGCGCGGCGGCAGGCGGGAGAAACGCCGCGTGAGCGTCGTGCGGTCGCCGTGCCGATCGAGAATCGCTCGGCGTCCGGTGACCGGCGGGCGCCTCCAGCCGGCGGCCTCGGAGGCGTGGCTCCAACGCAGCCGCTCGATCAGGGGTGACGGCGCCATCGGACGGTCGTCGTCGTCCAGCTCGAGCCATGACAGCGTGACGTGGGGGGCGCTGGAGAGGAGCTGTGCGAACAGGTAGCGTTCCTCCTGGTAGCCGCGACGCTTGATCGGCAGGTCGGGTAGCAGACCGTGACCGCCGCCTTCGAGTCGCTTGCGCAGCACATCGGAGAGCACCGGATCCTCCCGCACCGTACGCGGGAAGACACCACGATTGAGCCCCAGAACGAAGAGGTGCTCGAAGGTGAGGCCGCGCGCTTCGACGACGCCCATCACCTGCACGCCCCCGCCACGCCCTCCGAGCGGTTCGCGGCCGAGCTCGGTCGCCAGGCGCCGGATGGTCAGAACGAGCTCCTCGCGGTCGACCCGGACCGGTGGGGCCTCGCGTAGGTCGTCGAGGAGGGATCCGAGATGGCGCGCCTCGGGACTGTCGGGTCCCCAGCCGAGTCCGTCGAGCACGCGCTCGAGATGCTCGAGATGGCGGTCGAGCGGTGCCAGGTCGAGCGGCCAATCGTCGAGCCTGTTCGACAGGATCGTACCGGACGCGAGCAGAGCCTCGAGGGCGGCCCTCGGGACCCGTCGGCGCTCCGTGCGGACCGTCGTGGCACGCTCGGCTTCTTCCTGCGCCTCCG
>JAWVZD010000357.1:0-3551 GCA_033722395.1 Thermoanaerobaculia bacterium
CAGGGCACCGAGACCAGCCAGTCGATGTAGTTGCGCGACACGGTCGCCTCGGCGGAGACCGGCGGCATCGCCTCGAGTCGGCTGAGCTCCTGCTCGACCTTCTCCTTGACCTCTTTCGGCAGGCCCGCTTCTTCGATGCGCTCCTTGAGCTCGGCCACCTCGTCGGCGCGATCGTCCTTGCGGCCCAGCTCCTCGTGGATCGCCTTGACCTTCTCGTTGAGATAGTACTCCTTCTGCGCCCTCTCCATCTGCTTCTTGACCTGGACGTTGATGCGCCGATCGATGTTGACCTTCTCGACCTCGACGTCCAGCAGGTCGTGCAACCGCTGCAGGCGCTCGTACGGATTCAGCAGCTCGAGCAGGGCCTGCTTCTCGGGTGTCGACACCATCAGGTGGGCCGCCAGGGTGTCGGCGAAGCGATCCGGATCGTCCATCTTGATGGTCGAGACGAGCCCCTCGAAAGCCAGGTGGTGCGACACCTTGGCGTACTGCTCGAAGACCCCCAGCACCTTTTTCATGTAGGTCTCGAGCTTGTCGTCGTGCGGATAGTCGATCGCCAGGACCTCGACCTCGACGACCTGCGTGTCGTCCTCCTCCTCGAGCTCGAGCAGTCGACCGCGCTGGACGCCCTCGACCATCACCTTGACGTTGCCGTTCGGCAGCTTGACGTTCTGCACGATCTTGGCGACCACGCCGATGTCGTGCATGTCGTCGCGCTCGGGCTCGTCGACGCGCGGGTCCTGCTGCGCCACCAGGAAGATCTTCTTCTCGTACTCCTTGAGCGACAGCGATAGCGCCTCGACCGACTTCTCGCGACCGACGATGAACGGTGCCATCATCTGCGGGAACACCACCATGTCCCGCAGCGGCACCAGCGGTAGCTTCTGTTTCTCGGTCGTTACGAAGGACGAACTCATGACGTAGCCTCGGGTCGGATCCCGCTCAGCCTGCCTTCTTGTATACGGTCATCGGCCGGTTTCGGGTGCGTACGGTTTCCTCGGTGATGACGCACTCCTTGATCTCGTTCTGCGACGGCACGTCGTACATCAGGTCGAGCATCAGCTCCTCGAGGATGATCCGCAGACCACGCGCTCCGACGTTGCGCTTGATCGCCTCCTCGGCGATCGCCGTCAGGGCCTCGTCGGTGAACCTGAGCTCGACCTCCTCGAGATCGAAGATCGTCTGGTACTGCTTGACCAGACTGTTCTTGGGCTCTTGCAAGATCCGTACGAGGGCGTCGGCATCGAGATTCTCCAAGGTCGCGACCACCGGCAGTCGGCCGACGAACTCGGGGATCAAACCGTACTTGATCAGGTCCTCGGGCAGAGCATGCTCGAGCAGCTTGCTGATGTCGCTCTGCTCCTTGGCGCGGATCTCGGCCCCGAAACCGAGCGACTTCTTGTTCAGGCGCTGCTGGATCTGCTCCTCGAGGCCGACGAAGGCGCCGCCGCACAGAAAGAGGATGTTCGTGGTGTCGATCTGCAGGAACTCCTGGTGGGGGTGCTTGCGCCCACCCTGCGGCGGCACGTTGCAGAGCGTCCCCTCGAGGATCTTCAAGAGCGCCTGCTGGACGCCCTCGCCGGAGACGTCGCGCGTGATCGACGGATTGTCGATCTTGCGCGCGATCTTGTCGACCTCGTCGATGTAGACGATGCCGCGCTGGGTCTTCTCCTTGTCGTTCCCGGACGCCTGATAGAGCTTCAGGATGATGTTCTCGACGTCCTCGCCGACATAGCCTGCCTCGGTCAGGGTGGTGGCGTCGGCGATCGTGAACGGCACCGCCAGGATGCGCGCCAGGGTCTGCGCCAAAAGCGTCTTGCCAGTGCCAGTCGGTCCGATGAGCAGGATGTTCGACTTCTGCAGCTCGACGTCGTTGCGGGTGTTCTCGGCGTAATCGATCCGCTTGTAATGATTGTAGACCGCCACGGCGAGCTTCTTCTTGGCCATCTCCTGGCCGATGACGTACTCGTCCAGCATCGCCTTCATCTCCGCCGGCTTGGGCAGCGCAGTCTCCTGCTGCTGCTCGAGCATGCGGTCCTCGGCGATGATGTCGAGGCAGATGTCGACGCACTCGTCGCAGATGAACACCGTCGGGCCGGCGATCAGCTTCTTGACCTCTCGCTGGCTCTTGTTACAGAAGGAGCACCTGAGTGCTTCGTCGCCGGTGTCTTTCTTTGACATGGATCCTCCGCCTGGTCGCGTCGTGACGGCGTGTGTCGTTCTACCTGGAGAACAGAACCCACCGAAGCCTAAATTCCTCTTCCTGAGCGGTCTGGCGGGAGGACTGCAGAACCCTCAGGGCCCCGGGGGTTGGCTTACTATACCACCACGTCCTACGGCGCGCCTGTGACCGACCCCGCCGCCTGGGGACTCGAAGTCATCCCTCTTTCGCGATCTGACGCCCTGTCATGACCCGATCGGCCAACCCGTACTCGACCGCCTCCTCGGCCGACAGGATCTTGTCGCGCTCGGTGTCGTCGTGAATCTCTTCCTTCGACTTGCCGGTGTGATCGGCCAAGATCTGGTCGATCCTGTCGCGCAACTGCAGCATGTCCTTGGCGTGGATCTCGATGTCGGTCTGCTGACCGCGCAGACCGCTCAGCCACGGCTGATGGATCAGGATCCGGCTGTTGGGGAGCACGGTGCGCTTGCCCTCGGCACCGGCGGCCAAGAGGACCGCCGCCATCGAGGCCGCTTGGCCGACGCAGTAGGTCGACACGTCCGGCTTGATGTACTGCATGGTGTCGTAGATCGCCAAGCCGGCACTGGTCGAGCCGCCGGGTGAGTTGATGTAGAGCGAGATGTCCTTCTCGGGGTTCTCCGCCTCCAGATACAGCATCTGCGCGATCACCAGGCTGGCGTGATCGTCGTCGATCGGCCGTCCGAGAAAGATGATGTTGTCCTTCAGAAGGCGCGAGTAGATGTCGTACGCGCGCTCGCCCCGGTTGGTCTGCTCCACCACCATCGGTACCAGCATTTCGGTCACCCCTTCGTTTCGCTGCTGTCAGCCTCGTCGCCCGCTACGGCGTCCGCGGCGAGTTCGGCGGCCTCGTCGGCACCGTCGCTCGTCGCCTCCGGTTCGTCGGCTCCGACCACCTCGTCGTCGCCCTCACCGAGCAGCCGCTCGAGCGTCTTCTGTCGCCTGAGCTGCATTCTAAGCCGCTCGAGCTGCCCCGACTCCGACATCGCTTGCCGCAGAGCGACGGTCGAAGTCTGCTCGCGCCGCGCCAAGTTCGCCAGGGTCTCCTCGAGCTCCTCGCTCGACACCGCGATGTCGCGCTTCCGAGCGATGGCGTCCAGAATCAGGCGAGCCTCCACCCGCTTGATCGCCTGCGGGCGGACCTGCGCGCCGAGCTCGGTCCAGTCGATATCGGCGTTCTGGACGTCGACGCCGCGCGCCTGAAGGCCTTCGGCGTACTCGCGCAGCAGGCCCTCGATCTCCCGTTCGATCACCCCTTCCGGCAACGGGAAGTGGTGCCGCTCCCGCAACTGGTCGAGCACCGCCGTCTCGCGCTCGCGCCGGCGGTCGCGTCGTTTCGAGCCTTCGATCG
>JAWVZD010000358.1:0-3548 GCA_033722395.1 Thermoanaerobaculia bacterium
CAGCGGTCCGCAGTAGTCGCGCGCGCCGCTCGCTCGCGTGCAGACCTTGTGAACCGCTTCGGTGAAGTCGACGTAGTTGGCGACGAACAGGTCGAGCCAGCCGTCGCGATCGTAGTCGAAGAACGAGGCGGCGACGCTCCAGCGGGTGTCGTCGACCTCGGCCGCGGCGGTGACGTCCTCGAAGGTGCCGTCGCCGCGGTTGCGCAGCAGCTGGTTGGAGCCGTAGTTGGTGACGTAGATGTCGATCCGACCGTCGTTGTCGAAGTCGCCGGTGGTGACGCCGATGCCGTATTCGGAGCGGGTCAGCCCGGCTTCGGCGGTGACGTCGGTGAAGCGCAGCTCACCGCCGCCGTCGGGCGAGACGAGCTCGTTGCGGTAGAGGCGGTCGGTCAGCGGCAGGGGGTGGCGGGGCGGAAAGAGGGCGTCGTCGACCGTCTTGCCGCGCCCCAGCATCTTGCCCTGCACCAGGTAGACGTCGAGATCGCCGTCGCCGTCGTAGTCGAGGAGGGCCGCGCCGCCGCCGGTCATCTCGGGGTAGTAGAACTCGCCCGACATGCCGTTGAAGTGGACGAAGTCGAGGCCGGTCTCGGCGGCCCGATCGACGAACATCTCCCGCTGCCCCGTCGGCGGCTCCTGGCCGACGCCGACGCCGACGCCGGATGCCGTCAGCAGGCCCGGGAGGAGCAGCCGGAGAAGGGCACGGTGGCGGGTGGTGGACGGTCGCATGCGGCGGCGAGTCTACTATGGTGGATCGGCCCGGTCGGCCCGGCCGAGACGCCCCGGTCGGCCTGGCCGAGACGCCCCGGCGAGCCGTCCTCGGACCATGCAAACCGCGTGCTATAAAGTGCGAGTGATGCCGTTCCGGTACCTCCGAAGCGCTCCCGCCATCGTCCTCGCCGGGCTGCTCGCGGCCTGCTCGCCGGGCTCCGAGGAGGGTGCCCGGCCGGCGGACGGCGCCGCGGCGAGGGAGGCGCCGAGCGCCGATTCGGCCGATCCTGGCGGGCCGGCGGGCCGGGAGCGCTCGGTCGCGGTCGACGACGTCCTGCTGATCACCATCGACACCCTGCGCGCCGACGTCCTCGGCTACGCCGGGCACGACGCGGTCACGACGCCCAACATCGACGCACTGGCCGAGACCGGGGTGGTCTTTTCCCGGGCGCACGCCCACAACGTCGTCACCCTGCCGTCGCACGCCAACATCCTGACCGGCCGCTACCCCTACGAGCACGGCATCCGCGACAACAGCGGCTTCACCCTCGACCCGGCGATGACCAACGTGGCGGAACGGTTCGCCGCCGCCGGGTTCGCCACCGGGGCGGTCGTCGGCGCCTTTCCCCTGAGCTCGAAGTACGGCCTCGACCGCGGCTTCGACCTCTACGACGACGACTATCCGAAGGGCTGGGACCAGAGCTCCTTCTTCATCCCCGAGCGGCGCGGCGACGAGGTGGTGCGCCGGGGGCTCGCCTGGTGGGAGCGCAACGCCGGCGAGCGGCGCTTCCTGTGGATCCACCTCTACGACCCGCACGCCCCGTACGAGCCCCTCGAGCCGTGGGCCTCGCGCTATGCCGACGATCCGTACCTCGGCGAGGTCTCGGCCGTCGACGCCTACCTGGCTCCACTCCTGGAGGCGGCCCGGGGTACCGACGCCCGGGACGCCGACGAGAAGGGAGCGTTGATCGTCTTCACCGCCGACCACGGCGAGTCGCTGGGCGACCACGGCGAGCTGACGCACGGCTTCTTCGCCTACCAGCCGACGCTGGCGGTGCCGCTCGTACTGTGGGCGCCGGGGCTCGATCCCGGCGTCGACGAGCGTCTGGCGCGGCACGTCGATCTGGTGCCGACGATGTTGGAGGCGGCGGGCCTCGAACTGCCACGGGAGCTGCCGGGACGGTCGCTGTGGAGGGCTCCCGCCGCCGAGCCGATGACCTCCTATCTCGAAGCCCTGTCGCCGAATCTGAACCGCGGCTGGGCGCCGCTCAGGGGCCTCGTGCGCGGCTTTCACAAGTACATCTCGTTACCGATCCCGGAGCTCTACGACCTCGCGGCCGATCCGGACGAGAGCGAGAACCTGGTGCGCCAGGAGCGTCGCATCGTCGCCGAGCTGCGCGACCTGATGCCGCAGGAGTCGGAGTGGCCGCCGGCGCGGCAGGAGGTCTCCGAAGGGGAGCAGGCGATGCTCCTGGCCCTGGGCTACCTGAGCGGCGACGGCCGACAGAAGCAGGAGTGGACGGCGGCCGACGACCCGAAGAACCTGGTCGAGCTCGATCGCAAGCTGCATCGCGTCATCGAGCTCCACGGCCGCGGCGACCTGCCGTCGGCGGAACGCCTGGCGCGCGAGGTCATCGCGGTGCGACCGATGGCGGTCGCCTACACCCTCCTGGGCGAGATCCTGAACACCCAGGGCAAGCTGGAAGAGGCGGTCGAGGTGCTCGAGCGCGCCATCGAGAGCGGCTACGCGCAGACCGCGAGCGTGCGCGAGCTGGCGCTCACCCTGTCGCGCCTGGGGCGGCACCAGCGGGCGATCGACCTGATGCGTCCGCTCGGCGCGAGCAGCGATCCGGCCAACCTGAACACCCTGGGAAGCGTGCTGGCCGAGGCGGGGCGGACGGCCGAGGCGCGGCAGGTCCTCGAGCGGGTGCTCGCTCTGGAGCCGCGCAACCCGATGGCCCACGAGGTGCTGGCTCTGGCGGCGCTCAACGAGGGCGATTGGCAGGCGACGATGGCGCACGCCCGCCGCGCGCTCGAGCTCGACGACAGCTCGAGCCTGGCGTGGAACTACCTCGGCGGGGCGCTCTACAACCTCGGCCGGCCGCGCGAGGCGATCGAGGCCTGGGAGCGCAGCGTCGAGCGCGATCCGACCAATTTCGACGCGCTCTTCAACCTGGCGGTGGTGGCGGGCGAGATCGGCGACGCGGCACGGGCGCGCCAGGCGCTCCAACGGTTCGTGGCGGAGGCGCCGCCGGCTCTCTACGCCGCCGACATCGAGCGCGCTCGCGGCTGGCTCGCCGGCACGGGGCGCTGACCGCGGCGCCCGATGGACGTCGAACGGGGTGTGGCCGTTGGCCGGCTGCCCGAGCTTTGTGTTACCATGCCGTCCCCCGAAAACGGGGTCCCCGCGGGGACTCCGCCGTCGGCGACCCGCCCGTCGGGAAGGTGACGTCGGGGAACTTTGGAGGCCCGTAGCTCAGCTGGTTAGAGCGCTACGTTGACATCGTAGAGGTCAGCGGTTCGAGTCCGCTCGGGCCTACCATGAACTTCGCTGCACCACGAGCCCACCGCCGTCCGCGAGCCGGCGTCGGCGAACGCCCCGGAGGGCCGACGCCGAGGGGTCGGCAACGGCAGGGGCTCGAGGCGCTCGAGGCGCTTAGCTCAGCTGGTTAGAGCGCTACCTTCACACGGTAGAGGTCAGCGGTTCGAGTCCGCTCGGGCCTACCATGAACTTCGCTGCACCACGAGCCCACCGCCGTCCGCGAGCCGGCGTCGGCGAACGACCCGGAGGGCCGACGCCGAGGGGTCGGCAACGGCAGGGGCTCGAGGCGCTCGAGGCG
>JAWVZD010000359.1:0-3544 GCA_033722395.1 Thermoanaerobaculia bacterium
CCACACTGGGCGATATCGACGCCGCGATCGAGTGCCTGGAGAGATCGGTCGAGTGCGGCGGTGGACGCGGCTCGATCTACAAGGACTGGATGGTGCGCGATCCTGATCTCGAGTCGATCCGCTCCGACCCGCGCTACCAGCGGCTGCTCGAGAAGCTCTGACGCGCCGGTGCTCCCCCGATCCTCAGCGCTCCTGGTCTGCGTTCCGCTGCTCTTCACGGCGCCTCTCCGAGACCCTTGGGAGGCCGCCGATGCGCCGTCCGCGGACGCCCCCGGAGCGAGCCTCCCCCTCGACCAGCGAGCGCAGGGGGCGTCCGCCCGCTCCGCCGGATCGGCAGCGGGGGTCGAGGAAGCCGAGCTCGAACGGATCGTGCGCCACCTCGAGGGCGGGCGCTGGAAGAAGGCCGAGAAGGCCGCCGCTCAGGCCGCCGACGAGGCGGCGCGGACTCTCTGGGCGAGGGCGGAGGCGGCCAGCCTCCTGGCCGAGCTGGCGCTCTATCGCGCCGTCGCGGAGATCAATCTCGGGCGCGAGCGCGAGGCGATCTGGCACTGGCAGACCAGCCTCGGGCTCTGGCCGGCGATCGCCGAGCGGCCGCTCGAAGGCTGGGGAGAGGCCGCCCGTCTCGCCCAGCATCCGCTCAGGCGGGCGGGCGAGATGCCGCCGGGGATCTCCCCGGTGGACGATCTCGACCTGCTGCGGCTCGAGCCCGCCGAGCTCGACTACGGCGACGGCCCGACGGTCGACAACCCGACCGCGGCCCGACGCGGCCCGCACGGTGAGATCCGGGTGGAGATGGTGGTCGACCGCGACGGCATGCTCGGCTCGCCGCGGGTGCTGAGCGAGGCCGCCCATCCGGTCCTGGTCTACGCCATGCTCGACTGGCTCGGCGAGCTCCCGCCGGCCGAGCCCGCCCGTCTCGACGGCGAGCCGGTCGACGCGCTGCTAACGGTGGCGATCGACTTCGACGCTTCGTGGTCGAAGGGCGGCCTGTTCCTCGTCCCCGAGGACGGCCGATGACGGGAACAAAGAAAGGTACGAAGAGGAGGAACGAGATGGAACCTCTGAAGCGATTCGGAAGCACCAGGCGAGAGCCCCTCGCACCACTCCCCTTCGCCGTCGCCGTCGCCCTCGCGGCCCTCCTGCTGACCACCCCGCTGACGGCCCAGGAGGCCAAGCGCCGCTGGGAGACGATGAACCAGATCCGGCGCGACAAGTTCGATCTCGTGCTGCCCGAGGCGATGCGCGAGAACGCGATCGACATGTGGATCGTGCAGATCCGCGAGGCGAACTACGAGCCGCTGTGGCCGGACCTCGGCTTCGGCTACACCGGCCAGACCGGCTACTACGTCTTCACCGACCGAGGCGGCGAGCGGATCGAGCGCGCCGCGCTGGGGATCTCGGGGTACATGATCGAGAGGAGCGGCGCCTACGACTACTTCGGCTCGGCCGACGAGCTCGCCGCCTTCGTCGCCGAGCGCGATCCCGAGAGGATCGGGCTCAACATCTCGCGCTCGATCGGCGGCGCCGACGGCCTGTCGCACAGCGGCTATCTGGAGATCGTCGAGCTCCTCGGCGAACCGTGGGCCTCACGGCTGGTGTCGGCCGAGAAGCTGGTCTCCGACTTCCGCTCGCGTCGCGTCGCCTCGGAGATCGCCGCTTTCGCCGAAGCGGGCGAGATCTCGCGCCAGATCGCCGAGCGGTCACTGTCGAACGAGGTCATCACGCCCGGGGTGACGACGCTCGAGGACGTCGCCTGGTGGATCCGCGATCGCCTCTTCGAGCGCGGTCTCGACCTCTCCTTCGGCATGCCGTCGATCTACGTCACCGGCCCGGAGGGGATCGAGGCGATCTCGAGTCCGCGCATCATCCAGCGCGGCGACCTGCTGATGATCGACTGGGGCGTCGGCCTGATGAACCTCTACACCGACATGAAACGGATCGCCTACGTGCTCCGAGCGGGGGAGACCGAGGCACCGGCGGGGATCGGGAACGCCTTCGACCGCGCCGTGGAGGCGCGCCAGGTGGTGCGCGGCGCCATCCGTGCCGGCATCACGGCGAAGCAGGCCGAGGAGGAGATCTACGCCGCGCTGGCCGAAGCCGGCTTCGAGCGCATCGAGTTCAACCAGCCGACCGACGATCCCGACACCACCGACGTCGTGATCGGCTGCCACTCGGTGGGCAACTCCGGCCACGGCATCGGTCCCTCGATCGCCTTCTTCAATCCGGTGCGGATCACCTACGAGCTGCGCCCGACGAATCTCCTGTCGATCGAGCTCTTCGCCTATACCGCCGCCCCCGAGTGGGGCGGCAAGAAGGTCCGCATCCCGCTCGAGGACGATGCCGTGGTGACCGAGCGCGGCGTCGAGTGGCTCTACCCGGTCAACGACCGGATCCTGTTGATCAAGTGACCAGCCGCCCCCGCCCGGGAGGTCATCCCTGCGAGCCGAGGGATCTCGGGTGGATGGCTGCTGGGTTCCGGTACAACCTCTCGCAGCGGGCGGTCACCTGGAGCGAGCATCCCCCTCCGCTAGCGAGCGGAAGGTGCCCGACCGCGCTACGCCGCTAGCCGTCTAGGATGAACGCCACGGGACGGGCACACTTGCGGCCGGTCACTTCTTCTTCACCAGGTACACGCTGCCACTGAAGGTCTCCACCGTGATCTCGGCCGCGTCGCCGGTCGAGTGGTAGAGCTCACGGCCCGGCGCGTAACGACTCGTGCGGCGGGCCTCGCCCCCGAAGTCCGAGTGGATGTCACCGGCGAAGGTCTCGATCTCGAAGTTTGCCCTGGTGTCCGCCGGCAGCATCAGCTCGACGTTGCCACTGTGACTCGAGGCGTCCAGACGGGCTCCCTGCGCCAGAAGGCCACGGAACTCGATCGAGCCCGAGACCGATTCGAAGTCGGCCCGCTCCACACCGCCGGCCTCGACGTCGATCCTGCCGCTGACCGTCGAGGCGTCGACGTAGCCGGCCACGCCGCGCAATCGCACCTTACCGCTGACACTCTCCGCGTCGACCCCGGCTCCGCGCCCGGTGAAGTCGATGTTGCCACTGACCGTGGACAGGTCGGCCCGCTGCGATCCACCGGTCGCCTCGATCGACCCCGAGACCGACTCGATGTCGAGCTCGCCGTCGATGCCCGTCACCTCGATCGAGGCGCTCACCGTCTCGATGTCGAGGGAGGCTCCCGCGGGAGCCCAGATCTTCAGGTCCGACTCGAGATCCCAGCGGCCCCGGCGGCGGGAGGTATCGGGGATCTCCACCTCGATCCGCACCTCGCCGCCATCGGCTTCGACTTCGAGCCCTTCGGTATCGCCGCCCAGCACCGCCTCGACCCGGATCTCCGCCCGCTCCCACCCTTCGACCCGGACCGAGCCGGACAGGTTCTCGATCGAGATCTGGACGTCGGGCGGCGCCGACAAGGTGCGCTCGACCGACTCCTTGGCCTCGACGGTTGCGCTGCCGACCGCGACCGCCAACAGCAGCATCAAGATGCTCTCGAACAACCTCGTTTTCTTCGACATGTCCATCTCCTCTCTCCAGGCTC
>JAWVZD010000360.1:0-3543 GCA_033722395.1 Thermoanaerobaculia bacterium
ATGTCGTCCGCGGGCCCTCGTCGACCTACTACGGCTCGGACGCCCTCGGCGGTGTCGTGCAGCTGTTCCCGCGCGTTCACGAGCGCCTCGAGGTCGCCGCCGGCTACCAGAGCCAGGGCGACGAGAACTACCAGGCGATCGGCTGGGGTCGCGACGGCTGGTCGCTGGGCCTGGCCCGCCGCCACGCGATCTCGGCCGAGACTCCCGACGGCGACCGCATCCCGTCCGGCTTCGAGCAGTTCTCCGGCACCCTGAGGCGGCGCTGGGAGTCGGGCGGGCTCTCCTGGGATACGTTGCTCCTGGGCTCGGCCGGGCGGGAGATCGAGAAGGCGAGCACCGATTTTCCCGACCGGATCACGATCTACCCGGAGGAGAACCACCTTCTGCTGAAGCTCGGTGTCACCGGGGAGTCGGGATGGACGGCCTCGGTCTACGCGCATCCGAACGATCTCGTCACCGACGTCCTGCGACCCGGCGAGAGCCGTTCGCTGGTCGAGAACGAGTCGACCGAGCTGGGCGCCAGCTTCCGGCAGCGCTTCTTCGGCGAGAGCAACCATTCGGTGGCGGTCGGAGCGGAGTACTTCGGCCGGCGCGGTGTCGACGCGATCGAGACCGACATCGATCTGAGTGGCGCCGGGTCGACGACGACTCGGCGCACCCTCGACGGTGCGGAGGAGGATCAGCTGGGTGCCTACGGTGCGTTCGAGTGGCACCTCGGCGAGGTCAACCTCACCGCCGGTCTGCGCGGCACCTGGCAACGGCAGGCGAACGAGGGGTTCTCGAGCCGCGACGACACCGCGCTGTCGGGTTTCGTCGGTACCGTCGCGCCGCTCGGCGGCGGCTTCGAGCTGGTAGCCAACGTCGGCAGCGGGCTGCGATTCCCGACGCTCTCCGAGCGCTTCTTCTCCGGTACCACCGGGCGGGGTGGAGTGATCGGCAACCCGGATTTGGATGCCGAGCGCTCGCTCTCGGCCGATCTCGGTCTGCGCTGGTTCGGCGAGCGGCTGTTCGTCTCGGGCTACGTCTTCCGCAACGAGATCGACGATTACATCGAGCGCGTCGAGGTGGCCGACGACCTGCTGTCGTTCGTCAACCTGACGTCCGGCCGGATCCAGGGCCTCGAGCTCGCCGGCTCGTACTCGCTGCGGCCGGCCGTGTCGCTCTCGTTCGGCGGCCATCTCCTCGACGGTGAGTCGGACGAGGACCAGCCGCTGGCCGACGTGCCGGCCGATCGCCTCCATCTCGGTCTCGACGGATCGCACCGGCGCTGGACCTGGGCGGCGCGCTTAGAGCACCGCACTTCGAAGTCGGAGGTCGGGGAGGGGGAGCGGCCGATTCCGGCGGCCGATCTCGTCTCGGCGAGCGTCGGCTTCGACTTCGGGGACGGCTTCACTCTGACGGTGAGCGGCGAGAACCTGCTCGACGAGGCCTACTTCAACTCGGCGGACGACAAGGTGCCGCTGGCGGCGGGTCGGTCGGTGGGTGTGACGGTCCGTTGGCGGCAGCCGTAGCTGCGGACCGGGCGACCGGTCGTGGTCGGGCGCACCTTGCGCTCGCTTGGCGAGGGGGATGCTCGCTCCAGGCGCACCCGCCCGCTGGGGAAGGCGATCTCGGAAGCCAGACGCCAGGGACGGGCGTTGGCTGCCAGGGGGAGCTGCCGACTCCTACGGCCGTCCCCGCAGAATGATCTCCTCCCTGGTGTGCAACGAACCGGGCTCGAGGACGCCGGCGGGGATCTCCACCCAGCTCCAGCGGTCGAGCAGGCGATCGTAGATGCGACGCTTGCGGTCGAGGCGCGTCTGCGGCAGGCGGAACTCCTCGTAGAGATCGTGTCCCTCCGACTTGGCGGCTACCGAGCCGATGGTGTGGAACTGGAGCTCCCAGCGCAGGCCTTCGGCGGCCGCCAGGACGCAGTTCACGCCGGAGTAGATGTCGCCCGGCGGCCAGTAGTTCTTCACCTCGAGGACCGGATAGCCGTCCCCTTCCAGGCGGCGGAGGATCTCGGCGGCGATGCGGTCGTAGCGTCCGGCGGGCTCGTCCTCGATCAGCACGGTGTAGCGCAGGGCGTCGTCGACGACCACCCGCTCGACGCCGACGCCGGACTCGAGCGCCGCGGTCTGGAGCTTGCGCTCGAGCGAAGCGCGACTCTTCAGACGGTGCTCGAGGCTCCAGAGGTCGACCTCGAGCTCGTCGGTGAGCGCCACCAACCGGGTCGTCAGGCGTGGCTCGATGGAGCCGGCGAGCGCGAGCAGCTCGGCGGCACGCTGGCGCGCCGCGGAGGAGATCTCGAGTTCGGTAGGCGGGGCTGGGGAGAGCGGCGGTGAGGCGCAAGCGCCGAGTGCCAGGGCGATCCCGAGGGCGATCGCGGCCGGCAGGCGACTGGTCGGCGGTGCGTGCACGGCGGGATTCTAGCTCGGCCGACCGGCTGCCGTTTACCGCCTGGCGACGTCGATCCGCCGCAAACGCGCCGCGGAGGCGAATCCTTCGACGGCCTGACCCGTATTAGTGATGTATCATGCCGTTTCTGCCCTTCGGGGCGTGACGTCCCGCCAATCAAGGCCAAAAAAGGAGAGAGTTGTGAAGAAGTCCGTAATTTGTGTTCTGGGATTGATGCTGGCCGTTTCGGTGGCCGCACCGGCCCAGGACCTCGACGAGGTGCTTTCGAACTACTACGAGGCGATGGGTGGCCTCGACAAGCTCAAGTCGGTCGACACGATCAAGATGTCCGGCCGGGCCTCATTCACCATCGTGATGATCGCCTCATTCTCTTCACATCCCGGCGTCTTGTCGAAGTACCCGTGGTGCGCCGCGACCACTCGAAGCGCGGGAAAACGCCCCCGCAGCCTCTCCGCGGCCGCCCGTGCCACGCCACGTCTTCCCCCAAGAAAAAACAGCCTGTAACCACGCCCGGCGCAAAATTCGGCTAAGTTCCAAGCGAAATCAGCCCATGTAATCCGCGGGGGAATGTGGCAACCCAACACTCGGGCTCCTAATCTCACCCCAAATCCATCGATCCGAATGCAGCTTGCCTCGTTCATGAAGGCTTTCAGCCAAGGAAACTGATAGGCAAGATTGAAGGCGTGCACGTTGCCAGAGAGGATGAGTGCGCGTTTCCGGTAGTCGACGGCACACGCCATTGTTTCCAGTAAGTCGTCACTGCTGTATAATGTGAACTTAACACCCAAGAGATTGAACCTAGCAGGAAGTGTATTCTCCATAGTTACCGTTTTACACATGCTTCTGAGTCGATGTTACTTCCAACCGCCTGCTTATAGACATCAACAGTCTGTTTCGCACAAGTAGTCCATGAGAATTGTTTGGCGCGCTCCTTGCCGCGAGCAATTAGTGAATTACGTAGATCATCATTATTTAGAACCGTCAACATGGCATCAGCAAGCTCATGCACACTGAACGGATCTATTGTTACGGCTGCGTCCTTGGCAATTTCGGAAAGGCTGGAGACATTGCTCGTTATCACTGGTGTCTCGTAGGTCATAGCCTCCAAGATCGGCATGCCGAAACCCTCACTTATCGATGGAAACA
>JAWVZD010000361.1:0-3540 GCA_033722395.1 Thermoanaerobaculia bacterium
CCGCCTCGCTGCGCGCCTGGAGCAACAGCTCCTCCTGGCGCTCCAGGGCCGCGCGGTAGAGTTCGCGGTGGCGCTCTGACGATTCCCTCTCATCGAGGCGAGCATACGCCAGGCTGAGCTGATAGTGGACCTTGGCCATCGTCCGGTCTCCCTCGACGGCCCGCAGAAGCACGTCGCGAGCCTCGGCGAAGCGGCCGCGTTCCATCAACACCATGCCGAGGGCGAGGTTGGCACGAGGATGATCGGGCTCGATGCCGAGGGCGCGAACGGCGTGTCGTTCCGCACTCTCGGTGTTTCCCCGTCCGATCTCGGCCTCGGCGACAGCCGCCAAGGCTTCGACGTTGGCCGGCGCGAGCTCCAGCGCTTCGTCGAGGACCCGAGCAGCCCGATCGAAACGTTTCTGGGTGTTGAAGGCGATGCCGAGGGCGATGAGCGTCAAGGGACGGCGGGGCTCGAGGGCGAGGGCCCGCTCCAACGCCGCGACCGCCTCGTCGGCTTTGCCGATCTGCAGGTACGCGACGCCCAAGAGGTAGGCGTAGTCGGCCGTGTCGGGGTGCATGCGGGTCAAGGCCTCGAGAGCCCGTGCCGCCGGGAGGGGGGCGCCGCTCGCCAGCGAGTGCGTGGCGAGGAGGTGGAGCGCCTCCTCCGAGTTGGGTGCTCGTTCGAGAGCGGCACGGATCGACTCCAGAGCCTCCGGATGCTCCCCTCGGCTTCCGTGAAGTCGCGCCAGCTGGATCATCGCGCGGACCGAGGCCTCGCTCTCGACGAGGTGGCGCAACTGCTTTGCGGCGGCATCGAGACGTCCCTGCTCGATCTCTGTGCGCGCTAGCTGGAAGGCCAGATCCCGCTCCAGCGGGCCGAGCTCGGCCGCGGCACGGAGCTCGACCGCGGCAGCGTCGAGGCGCCCCTGTTGGAGCAGGATGCGAGCCAGGTGCTGCCGGGCGATTTGGAGCTCCGGATCGAGCTCGACAGCGCGGCGAAACTCCCTCTCCGCCTCGACGGGTCGTCCGGCACGGGACAGAACCAGTCCGAGAAGATCGCGGGAGACCGCGTCGTCGGAGGTGAGGATCATCGCACGCGCCGCGGCTTCCGCCTCGGCGAGCCGGTCCGAGGCCAGGAGCTCCAAAACCAAAGCACGCTCGTCGGCGAGCCGGCTCGGTTGCGCCGTCGCGATCGAGACGAGGGCCGTCAGCATGACGAGGGCCGTCAGCATCAGGACGACGAGTCCACCGCATCCTACGACTCTCACGACTCCCCCGGCGTGCTGTCCTGCGCCTTCAGGCTTCGGAAGACCTCGAAGGCTCGGCGGGCCTCCTCGACGCGGCCGCCGCGCTGATAGGCCAGCCCGAGCTGATAATGGATGTTGGCGTCCCCCGGTGAGAGGCTCCGCGCCGCCTCGAGCTGCCCGATCGCCGAATCGATCTCCTCCTGCTCCAAGAGGATCTTGCCGAGCAGGTAGCGCGCGTCGGCGAAGTCCGGCCGCTCGGCCAGAATCTCGCGGATGACGCCGACCGCCTCCTCGGATCGGTTGAGGAGGTCGAGTACGACGGCGAGCGTATAGCGCGCCCGATCGTCCCGAGGGTGGTTGGCGAGCTCGGCGCGGAACGCCCGCTCGGCCGCTTCCAGGCGTCCTTGGCGGAGGTAGATGTCACCCAGAGTCGCCTGCGCTTCCGCCACCTGCGGATCGAGGTCGAGCGCCCGCTCGAGGAAGCGCAGCGCCTTCTCGTAGTCCTGTTGCTGGGCGTGGGCCTGTCCGAGCAGGACATTGAGCTCCGGCCAATCGGCGTTTTCGGTGAGCAGGCGGGCGAAGATCGCTTCGGCCTCCGGAGCGCGACCGCTGCGGACGAGAGCCACACCGTAAGCGTACTGAAGAGAGCGGTCGGCCGTGCGACCCGGGTCGTCCCGCAGGAGCGCTACGGCGCGATCGTGATCCCCGGAGTGCATGCTCGCCAATGCCAGCATGCGCTGCAAGTCGCGGTTGTCGGGATCGCTCTGCGAGGCCCGTTCGAGCGGTTCGACGGCGCGGCGGTAGTGGGTCGCGTTGAACAGAGCGGTTCCGAGGAGCGCGTCGATCCTGTCGTGCTCGGGCCTCAAGGCGGCGGCCTCCGCGAAGAGAGCGGCTGCGGCGGCGAACCGGCGGGAGCGCGCTTTCAACACCCCCAGATTCAGATAGCTCTCCGCCAAGCCGTTCTCGAGGTGCTGCTCGAGCGCGGCGACGCGGCTGGGCTCGAGCTCCGCGATCAGCCGTTGCTGGGGAAGATCGGCCGCCGCGCTAGCGGCCGAGGAGTCGACGTCGTCCTCCAGATAGCGGCTGAGCATGTCGCGCGAAGTTTCGGTCAGTCGAGCCGAGTAGGCCTCCGCTGCCTCGAAATGGGGTCGAGCGCCGACCTCGTCGCCGCTGCGGCGCAACGCCTGCGCGAGTTGGTAGTGCAGGCTCGACAGCCGTCGCTGTCGGAGATCGTCGCGCGCCGCGGTCGAAGCCGTATCGGCCTCCAGCTCTGCGAGCGCCAGGGCGTCGGTCAGAGCTCGGGCCGCGTCGGCGGGGCGATCGAGCGCCAGGTAGCTCTTACCGATGTACTGCAGCGCGTCGGTTCGGGTCGAGTCGTTCTCGGCGGCACGTAGGAGATGGGGAAGTGCCTCTTCGTGGCGCCGCACCTCGGTCAGGGCCATGCCGAGATAGAGGTTCGCCAGTGGATCGGCCGGGGCGATGGCGAGCTCTTTCTGCAACAGATCGATCGCCGCTGGAATCCCGTCCTGGCTGCGTGTCAGGAGCTCGACCGTGGCGAGATAGAAGTTGGCGCGTCGCGTTTCCGGATCGAGTTCGAGGGCCGTGCGCAGAGCGTCACGGGCGCGCTCGTACTCGTCGTAGTCGCGATAGGTGCGGCCGATGAGGACCCAGGTCGCCGGGATGGGGCGCTCTCGGGCGAGCGCCGCGAAGAGCTCGTCGGCCGCCTCGAGACGATCGCTCTTCAGATAGGCGGTCGCCAGCATGTAGGAGGTCTCGAGATCGCCGGCCGAGAGTGCGGTGAGCTCCTCGAGCTCCTGGATCGCCAGCTCCATCTGTCCCGCCGTAGCGAGCGCGCTCGCCAGCATGCGACGTGCCTCGAGATCGCCCGGGTCCGCTCCCACCACCTGTCGTAGAAGCTGAATCGCTCGGTCGAGCTCTCCAGTTCGCAGTGCCAACCCGGCCGAAGCCAGTCGGGGCCGCCGCAACTCGACACTGACGGAAGAGGCCTTGTCGAAAGCATGGCGCGCGTCGTCGAGGTTCCCCGCCGCCTGCTCGATCCGACCGAGGAGAAGCCATCCCTCGAGCAACGCGGTGCGCAACCGGCTCTCGGCGATCTGGGGCTCCTCTCGGCCGATGGCCGTGCTCGCCTCTCCGAGGGCGCGGTCGAACCGCGTCGTCAGGTCGGCGGTCGGCTCCTGGGGAGGGAGCGCCAGTGCGGCGAGGATCGGAAAGGCGATTGCGACGGTGTGACCCGACATGGGCTGATGGCACGATGGAGCAGACGTCGGCGCGTCCGCAATGTAGCAAACGAG
>JAWVZD010000362.1:0-3538 GCA_033722395.1 Thermoanaerobaculia bacterium
GACGGCGATGTCGGACTGGTGTGGGTGGAGCAGGACGACGAGCGGCCGGAGACGTTCGAGGTGGTGCACGCGACGCTCTCCTCTAAACTCGAGATCGGTGAACCGCAGCGCTTCGGGTCTCTGGGAATGGCCTCTTTCCGGCCGAGCGTGACGGCGGGATTCGCTACCGTCTGGCACGCCGGGACGGTTCGCTCCGGGCAGCTCTTCTTCGCCCCCGGCCGGGTGGCGCCGCGGCGCATCGTCCCGTCGCTGCTCGGCGGCCAGACCTCCCTCTTGGTGGACTCGACGGGCGCTCTCCACCTGGCGTTCGTCGACACCGGCGAGCCGCCCGCCGTGCGCTACGGCTGGATGCGCACATCGTCGCCGTGAGCGGCGAAGGCGCAGCACCTCCGGTGGGCTGCTAGAAGATCTTGCGGCGGATGCGCTCGCGGCCGCGGATCGTCTTCTTGGGCTCTTTCCAGGGCTCGATGCCCTCCACCTCGCAGCGCGGTAGCTCCTGCCCGATCGCCTTCTCGACCTCGCGGACGACGGCCTTGTCCTGCCAGGTGGCGATCGTCGACACGGTGCCCTCGAGGGCGCCGCGGGCGGTGCGTCCGGCGCGATGGACGTACTCCTCGACGGTGTCGGGCATGCCGTAGTTGATGATGTGCTCGATCTTCGAGATGTCGATGCCGCGGGCTGCGATGTTGGTCGCCAGCAGGATGCGGTGATCCCCCTCCCGCAGACCCTTCAAGGCGTCGACGCGCTGCTTTTGGGAGCGATCCCCGTGGATGCGCTCGACCGCCAGCTCCTCGGCCTCCAGCTGACTCTGCGCCCACTCGCAGTCGACGCGTCGGCGCAGGAAGACCAGGATGCTTCCGGTCTCCTGCTTGAGGAGCGCCAGCAGGCAGGCGCGGCGATCCCTGGGGTGCACCAGATAGAGTCGGTGTTCGATTCCCTCGGCGGTGCGGGTGTCCGGCCGGAGATCGATCACCTCGGGATCGCGCATGAAGCGCGACGCGATGCGCTCGATCTGCGGTGGCATGGTGGCGGAGAACATCATCGTCTGCCGGTTCTCCGGCACGGCGCGCAGCACGCGCTCGACCTGTGGTAGGAAGCCCAGGTCCAGCATGTGATCGGCCTCGTCGAGAACGATGAACTCGATGCTGTCGAAGGCGATGTTGCGGCGCTCGTAGTGGTCCCAGAGGCGTCCCGGGGTCGCCACCACGATGTCGGGCCGCGCCTTCAGGTCGTCGATCTGCGGGCCGAGCTTGACACCACCGATCAGGAGGGCCGTCTCGAGCTCGTGGTCCCGGCCGACGACCTCCAGGAAGGACGAGGTCTGCAGGGCGATCTCGCGGGTCGGGCTGAGAATCAGACCGCGGACGCTGCGACCGTGGCGCAGGCGCTCGGCGAGCGGCAGCGCGAAGGCCGCCGTCTTGCCGGATCCGGTTTCGGCCAGACCGACGATGTCGATGCCTTCGAGCGCGCGCGGGATGGCGCGCGCCTGAATCTTCGTCGGGTGATGGAAGCCCATCGCGTCGAGCGAGTCGACGATCGGCTGGCTCAGTCCGAGCTCGGTGAACGAGCTGTCCGACAACGCGGCGTCCTGCGGCACCGCGCCGGTGAACATGCTGTCGACGCGGTCCGGCGGGGCGGGGCCTCGTTTGCGCGGTCGCGAGCCGCGGCGGCCGGAGCGGCCCGGCCGGGACTTCGATCGTCTGTCGCTCATGAGACGGGTACGGGGTGCCGCGAAGGGGCGGCGAACGGGTGGAAGGAGGACGTTCTGACGGGGTGATCGGTGCACATGTGTCGATGTTACCGGATCAGCGCGAGCTCGCCGAGGGATCGGCGCTCGCTCGGGGCTCTATACATGTAACGTTGGACGATTTCTCCGTAATATACGGATGGCTTCGGCCTCACCGACCGGTCGATCGAGACGGGAGGTCGCCATGCTCGGCGCGATGAGAGCTCCGACCACGATCACCAGGGCGAGTCACCGCGGCTGCACGGTGCTCGAGATCCACGGCGCGCTGGCTGCCAGCGGCGGCGACATGATGCTCCGCGATGCGGTCCGCGCGGCGCTCGAGGCAGGCGAGACGGCTCTGATCGTCGACTTCCGGGCGCTCACCACGCTCGACTCGAGCGGTCTGGGTGAGCTCATCCGTGCCCTCGGAGCGGTGCGCGAGCGCGGCGGCCTGATGGCGTGGGTCGGATGTCCCGCCAACATGCGGGACATTCTCGACATCACCCGGGTTTCGCTCGACGACGTGCTGATGTGCGCCACGCTCGACGACGCCGCTGCGGCACTCGCCTGCGGCGACTGAAACGCCGCCGGGCGCCCGACGATCGGCTCGGGGCTATGGTCGTCTAGCCGGCGACCTCGATCGGCACCCGGACCTCGGTGTCGATCCAGTGCAGCACCATGTGGGCGCCGCCCTCGACCTCCTCGAACGAGATGGTGAACTGCTCTACCTTCTCCTCCGATTCACCCGCCGGGACGGTGACGGTCAGGACGTTGGTCGCCGGGATGTCGACCGGCGTGAACTCCCCGTCGGCGAAGATACCGGTACCGGAGAGTCCGAGCTCCGAGTTGAAATGGATCTGCCACTCCTCCGGCCCGGGTGTGGTGAACAGCGAGTAGGTCCCGGCGGGGAGCTCATTGCCTGCCACGACGAGATCTCCGGTCAGGGTGATCTCGGTTGCCTCGTTGGCCCCGGTGCGCCAAATCTGGCCGTACGGCACCAGCGCCCCACTCTCCTCGGTACCGAAGATGTTGTCGCGTCCGCGTTCGTAGGGGCGGCTATAGACCACTCGCACGTAGGTGTCGTCGAGCGTGATCCTCGCCATCCCCATCGGGCTCGGCCGGCGGGACGGATGGAGGTCCTGGGCGAAGGCTTCGGCGATCGGCGCGAGGCCGAACGCGGCGACGGCGCCCAGGGTCAGCAGCGTGAAGCGGATCTTCTTCATGAGTCTCTCCCCTCGTTCTCTCGAAATTCGAATCGGCCGCCGTAGGTGGGGGCCGATGGCTCAGCGGACGCAGAGTCTATCGAATTCGCCCGCTCGAGAGGCCGGCAACCGGATCGGTGGGCGGCTCGCGCTGGTCGCCGCCCGCGCAAGCGGGCGGACCGACTGCTCACCGACTGCTCAGGGCATGGCGACGGTCGGCGCGGCGCCACAGGCGGCGGGTGGCGAAGCCGCCGATGCGCGGAGGGTTTCCTCGAGCTCGTCGCACGCCTCGGCCAGGGTGTCGCTCCGCCCGCCCGCTGCGGCCGCGGTGGCGAGCCCGACCAGCGAGAGCGTGCGTCGGGGGGCGCGCGACAGTGCCGTTTCGAACTGCTTCGCCGCCCTCTCCGGTCGCTCCATCGCCAGCAGCATCTCACCGTAGAGCTCGTGCGACGGCTTGACGATGTCTGGTGGGCCGTAGTCGAGGGGCATCGCCGCCTCGATCGCGGTGGCGCGCTCCATCAGGTCGACGGCGCGCTCGTCGTCACCCTCTCGGGCGGCGATCGCCGCCTCGAGAGCGAGCTCGAGGACCTCGGCTGTTCGCAGGAGTCCC
>JAWVZD010000363.1:0-3527 GCA_033722395.1 Thermoanaerobaculia bacterium
CTCGAGGCGGTGGACGAGGATCTGCGCGAGGCGCCTCCCGAGCCGCCGGAGGAGCCGGTCGAGGCGGCCGAGACGGTGCGGGCGGCGGAGCCGGAGACGACGAAGGAGCCTCCGCGACCGCCCAAGCCGCCGCGAGATCCCGCCGCGGCGCTCGAGGAGCGCATTCGGCAGGCGGCCGAGGAGGGTAAGCGACTGGCTGCGTCGGCCAGGCGTTCGCGGGCGCCTGGGGACGACCTCGGCCGCTCGACCGATACGCTGCTCGAGCAGGCGCTCGCCGGGCTCGACGAGGAGCGGCCCCGTCGGCGGCGCCGTCCGGCGCGGGCGACCGAAGAGGAGGTCGACGATCTGGTCGGGTCGGTGGTCGACGATGGCGAGCCGGAGGAAGATGACGAGACCCGAACCGGCAGCGAGCCCGGCGACTCCTCGGAGGCGCCGGCCCTGGACCTCTTCGAACGTGACGAGCGCGAGCTCGAGGAGGGCGAGTACCGGACGCGGCTCAAGCTGATCTGGGCGATCATCCTGATCGTCGCTCTCGGCATTCTGGCGATCGTCCTCATCGGGCGAGGGGGACCGGAGACGGGGACGACTGAGCCCCCGGACGTCCCGGCCGAGGAGATGACGCAGCCGTCGGCCGAGCCGTCGGGAGATGCGGATGCCGAGGGCGACGAACTCCCCTCGGAGGGCGAGGAGGCCCCGGCCAGCGACGAGGAGACGTTGGAGCAGGAGCTCGAGGCCCAGCGCCGTCAGCTACAGGACGAGATCGCCAGGAGCCGTGCTACCGGGGAGGACGGCCCCTGAGGCCACGACCCGGGTGACGGAGTCGAAAGAGACGAGCGACTCGGGGAGATCCCGGGACGCGAATCGCAGACCGGCCGATCGACGAACGACGTCGGCCACGAGCAGTGGGAGGTAACGGATGCCTTTGACCGAGGAGCAACGCAAGTTCTACGAGAACAACCTGGCGGTGATCCGCGAGGAGGTCGACTCGCTCTCCGCCGAGATCGAAGAAGAGCTCGCCAAGGTGCGCGACAAGATCATGGAGCTGCAGAACGAGAAGAAAGCGGCTCTCGAGATGTACGCTGCCACCTGCAACCGTCTCGGGCGGCCGAACGACCTCGAGGACGAGGAAGAGGCGACGGTCGCCGAAGCGGGATAGACTGGCTCGTTCCGGCGTCGTCGCCGGTGCACGGCTGGTCGCTTCCGGCTCAGCGCGCGCTGCCGGAGATCGCCGCAGTGTCGATCGGCCGGTCGGGCTACGCGCCCGTCCCTGACGCGCAGCTCTCGTAATGCCCTGGTTCAAGAAGGCCAAGAAACCGAAACCGGTCCGTCGGGACAGCCGTCGCAGCACGGTACCGGAGGGGTTGTGGGTCAAGTGCGACGGCTGCCGAGAGATCATCTACTCGAAGGAGCTGGCCCGCAACTCGGAGATCTGTCCGAAGTGCGGTCACCACTTCCGGATCGATTCGGAGGAGCGCATCCGTCTGCTGCTCGACGAAGACGAGCCGAACGAGATCTTCGTCGGTATCGAGTCGACCGACCCGCTCGGATTCAAGGACACCAAGGCCTACAAGGATCGGCTCAAGGAGTATCGCAAGAAGGTCGGCGCGCGCGACGCGGTCCGCGTCGTCGAGGGTCATCTCGACGGCATTCCGGTGGTGCTCGCCGTCATGGAGTACGGTTTCATGGGCGGTTCGATGGGCTCGGTGGTGGGTGAGAAGGTGACCCGCGCCGCCGAGCTCGCCTACGAGAGGCGGTGCCCGCTGATCGTGGTGTCGGCTTCGGGTGGTGCGCGGATGCAGGAGGGTGTTCTCTCGCTCATGCAGATGGCGAAGATCTCCGCCGCCCTCGCTCGCTTGGCGCGGGCCGGTCTTCCCTACGTCTCCGTGTTGACCGATCCGACCACCGGTGGTGTGACGGCCTCGTTCGCCATGCTGGGAGACCTGAACGTGGCCGAGCCCGGCGCGCTCATCGGCTTTGCCGGTCCGAGGGTCATCGAACAGACGATCCGCGAGGAGCTGCCGGAGGGCTTCCAGCGCAGCGAGTTCCTGCTCGAGCACGGCTTCCTCGATGCCGTGGTGCACCGCACGGAGCTCAAATCGACGATCGCTACGGCCCTCCACCATCTCTATCGAACCGCCGGCTGAGCGGCGCTCCTGCGATGCCGAGCGCGGCGACCCGCCTCGCCAGCCGACTCGCGACGTTGGAGCAGTTCGGCGTCAAGCTGGGCCTGGAGCGCATCGAATCGCTTCTCGCGGCGTTGGGTGATCCGCACCATCGTCTGCCGGTCGTCCTGGTCGCGGGCACCAACGGCAAGGGCTCGGCCGCGGCCACTCTGTCCTCCATCGTGACCGCGGCCGGCTACCGCAGCGGTCTCTACACCTCGCCTCATCTCGAGGCGGTCGAGGAGCGCATCCGATTCGACGGCGTCGAGATCGACACGGCTGCCTTGGCCGATCTGGTCGACGAGGTGATGGAGGCCGCCGGCCGGCTGGGCGACGATCGTCCGACCTATTTCGAGACGCTGACCGCGGCGGCGCTGCTCGGCTTCGAGCGTCAGGCGGTCGATCTCGCGGTGCTCGAGGTCGGCATGGGTGGCAGGCTCGACGCCACAAACGTCTGCCGTCCGCTTCTCTCCATCATCACCTCGATCGGACTCGATCACCAGGAGCAGCTCGGTCGTACGGCGACGGCGATCGCCCGGGAGAAGGCCGGCATCCTGCGACCGGATCGACCGGCGTTGGCGCTGCGCGGCGAGGCGGCGGTGCAGCGGGTTCTCGAGCAGCGGGCGGCGGAGATCGGCACCCGGCTCGAGCTGGTCTCGGTGCAGTCGCTGCTGACGGCGCGAGAGCTCCGGCCCGGTCGGGGCCAGCGCCTCGAGCTCGAATCGGCGCAGGGAACCTACCGACTCGAAACCCGTCTGGAGGGCTCCCACCAGACGGAGAACGTCGCCCTGGCGGTGCTCGCGGCCGAGCGTCTCGCCGCGCTCGGATTCGGTGCGGTCGACAGCGCGGCGATCGAGCGTGGCGTCGCCGCGGTGCGCTGGCCGGGGCGACTCGAATGGGTGGTCTTAGCGGACGGCACCGAGGTGCTGCTCGATGCGGCGCACAACGGTGCCGGTTGGGAAGCCTTGCAACGTTACCTCGACGAGCTCGACCGGCCGTTCGATCTTCTCTTCGGCGTGCTGCGCGACAAGGCGGGAGCGGGCGGCGTGGGCTCTTTCGTCGAGCGGGCGTCGCGCCTCGTCCTATCGACGCCGCCGTCCGAACGGGCTCTGCCGGCCACGGACCTTGCGGCGCAGATCGATCGACCGAGTGCGGTCGAGCCCGATCCGGCTCGAGCGCTCGCCCGAGCTCTCGACACCGATCGCCTGTTGGTGGTCAGCGGCTCGCTCTTTCTGATCGGCGCGGTGCGGCGGGAGCTGCGGCGCTCCTTCGGGGGCCCCGAGAGGCAGCGCCAGCTGTTCTCGTCTCCCTGACAGCCGGCGAGAGATTCCGCTCACAGAGTACCGGCGCGGGTCCCCGCCGCGC
>JAWVZD010000364.1:0-3520 GCA_033722395.1 Thermoanaerobaculia bacterium
GGTGCCGCATCTGCCGCCGGGCGCGTGGCGGCGGATCCTGGTGCATCGCAGCGATCTGCTGACCACCCTCGAGGTGGTCAACAAGCGCAGCCAGAACCTCTATGCCGAGAGCGTGCTCAAGGTGCTGGGCGCCGAGGTCTGCCGGCGCGGCAGCTGGGACGGCGGTATCGAGGCGGTGGAGGAGTTCCTCGTTCCGATCGGTCTCCCGGCCGGCAGCTACGAGCTGGCCGACGGTTCCGGCATGAGCCGGCGGAACCGCGCCTCGGCGCGGCAGGTGACGACGCTCCTCGAGGCGATGTTCCGCCATCGGTATTCGGCCGAGTTCGTCGCCACGTTGCCGTACAGCGGCGAGCGCGGGCTCTCCTGGGAGCGGCGGCTGGCCGAGGACCCGTATCGCGGCAACGTCTTCGCCAAGACCGGCCGGCTCGCCGGCGTCTCCACGCTGTCGGGCTACGCCAAGGGAACGAGCGGCAGGGTCTACGCCTTCTCGATCCTGTGCAATCGCACCAGCGGGGACTGGGGTGCCAAGGCGGCTCAGGACGAGATCGTGCGGGCGATCGTGCGGCACGGCTGAGAGAGGCGGACACGATGCATCGAAACGGGACGACAGACGCGGCGGTCTCGGCGGTGTGGGAACAGGGAGGTGCCGGATGAGCGAGCAAGAGTCGAGTGTGGAGTGGCGCCCCAGCGTCGATTTCGGCGAGCTGATGAAGCAGGTCGAAGAGGCCGTCGAGGCGGTCGAGCCGGCCGAGGACCTAGCGGTGACGGTGCGCCAGCTGGCCGTCGAGGTACTGTCGCGCTTCCGCGAGCAGCTCGGCGTCTTCGGCGGACGGGTCTATCGCCGCGACGGCGGCGTCTATCGCCTGATCGCCGCCTTTCCGGAGAGCCGCAAACCGAGCGGGGCGCTCGAGCTGCCGGTCGACTACGAGCCGGTCGAGCTGCTGCTCGACAGCCGCACGATCTACATGGACCGCGACGATCCCCGCACCGACCGCGAGCTCGAAAAGGACCTCGGGGTCAAGGAGTTCGCGGCCGTCGAGGTGGGCGACCGGGCCTACATCCTGGCCTTCGACATCGAGCCCGATCGGGACCGCAACGACGTCCTGGTGTCGCTATCGATCGTGCGGCACGCCTTCAACCAGAAGCTGCGTCAGGAGCGCATCGCCAGCGTGCTGCGCGAGGCGCGGCGGATCCAGCTGTCGATCCAGCCGCGGCGGATGCCGGCCTTCGGCCGCTTCGACATCGCCGCCCGCACCCAGTCGATGGAGATCGTCGGCGGTGATTTCTACGACCTCATTCCGCTGGGCGACAAGATCCTCGGCGTGGCGGTGGCCGACGTATCGGGACACGGGCTGCCGGCGGCGTTGCTGGTGCGCGACATCCATATGGGGCTGCGGATGGGGCTGTCGCGCGACCTCAAGATCCAGCGTGTCATCGAGCGCCTCGACGACATCATCCACCAGAGCACCCTGACCAGCCGCTTCGTCTCGATGTTCTACGGCGAGCTCAGCCCCTCCGGGGCCTTCATCTACGTCAACGCCGGCCACCCGCCGCCGTACTACCTGCCGGGCTCGGGGCGTCCCGAGCCGCTCACCGAGGGTGGCTCGGTGCTGGGTCCGATCCCGGACGCCACCTACGACCGCGGCTTCGTCGAGCTCGAGCCCGGTGACCTGGTGGTGCTCTACACCGACGGGGTGATCGAAGCCGAGAACGCCGCCGGCAAGCCGTTCGGCTCGGAGCGGCTGATCGAGGTGGTGCGGCGCCGTCGGCGCGAGCCCGCCAAGCAGGTCGTCCAGGCGGTCTGCGACGCGCTGGCGGAGTACTGCGGCGAGGTGCCGCGGCAGGACGACCGCACCGTCATGGTGCTGCGCTATCCGAAGCGGTAGCGAGCCGGCCGCGGCGACCTACTCGTGGTCCGGGATCGGCAGGGGGTCGCGCCGACGCCAGCTGACGCGCAGCAGGCCGGCGGCGATCAGCAGGAAACCGACACCCTCGCGCCAGCCCAGGACCTCGCCCAGGAACCAGCTCGCCAGGGCGGCGGCGAAGAGCGGCTGCGCGGTGGTGTAGGTCGCCGCCATCGATGGGGAGGATCGCTTCACCGCCCAGGTGTTGACGGCGTAGCTGAACACCGTCGGCAGAGCGACGATGTAGGCGATCCCGGCCCAGGTCGAGCCGGAGACCGCTGCCGGCTCGAGGCGGAACAGGTCGACGCTCGCCACCGCCAGAACGCCGGTGCCGCCGAAGAGAAAGGCCCAGGCGATTGTCGTGCGCCACGGTAGGCGCTCGAGGAGGGGGCGCTGCAGCACCAGGAAGGTGGCGTAGGAGAGGCAGTTGAGCAGGATCAGCAGGTTTCCCAGAACGACGGACGAGCTGGTCGAGAGACGTCCGGGGCCGAGCACCACCAGCGCGCCGGCCACCGCGAGCGCGATGCCGAGCAGCCGCCGCCAGCCGATCGACTCGATCCGCAGGAGCGCCGCGACGGCCACGGCGAAGACCGGGATCGACGGCATCAGGATGGCGGCGTTGGTGGCGGTGGTGAACTGCAGCCCGACGATGAACAGGAGCTGGTTGAGGAACACGCCGAGCAGGCCGAGGAGGGCCAGGATCGGCAGATCGCCGCGCTTCGGCAGGCAGCGATCGAAGGACCAGGCGAGAAGCAGGAGGATCGGGGTGGCGATCCCCACCCGGATGCCGGCGAGGGCCAGGGGGGTGAGCTCGTCGAGCAGGATCTTGGCGACGACGTGGAAGCCGCCGAAGCTCATCTGCACGGCGAGCAGCGCCACGTGGACGCCGAGCGGCACCGCTTCGACGCTCGCGCTCTGACTGGGGCCTCGGCTCACGGCGGATCGACTCCGGGGGAATTCTGTCACCGCGGAGCTGTTATCGGGAGCGGGAGGGGATCGAGCGCGATGCGATCCGCCCCCGGGTTCGATTGCCGGTGTCTCGGCGTCGGGATAGAATGACCGGAGTTGGGGCATCACGTAGCGGCCACGGCCCTCGGCACCGGCCCTCGGCATGGGTGGCCGAACCCACCAGGAGATCGCGATTCGATGAGCTCGGAGACGGCAGAAGTTCGCATTCGCCCGTTGGAGGACTACGACCTCGGGGGGATCGTCGCGCTGGACGAGAAGATCAGCGGCGAGTACCGCCCCGACGTCTGGGAGAGCCGCCTGAGCTATTACATGCGACGCGATCCCGAAGCGTCGAAGGTCGCGGAGCAGAACGGCCGCGTGGTCGGCTTCATGCTGGGCGAGGTGCGCTCCGGCGAGTTCGGCCTCGAGGAGCCGACCGGCTGGATCGAGGTCCTGGGAGTCGATCCCGAGGTGCGCGGGCAGGCGATCGGCCGGCAGCTCGCCGACAGCCTGCTGGAGCACTTCCGCTCCTCCGGCGCGACATCCGTCCGTACCCTGGTCGACGAATCGACCATGGAGGGGATCGCCAGCTTCTTCACGGCGCTGGATTTCTCGCCGGCGAGGCTGCGGTCGTACGAGAAGCGCCTCTGAAGGGCGTCACGTAGCGA
>JAWVZD010000365.1:0-3516 GCA_033722395.1 Thermoanaerobaculia bacterium
CTTCGCCACCGTGAGCACCGACTACGTATTCCGCGGCGTGTCGCAGACGATCGAGGACCCCGCCGTCCAGGCCGGCCTCGCCTTCGAGCACGCCAGCGGCTGGTTCGCGGGCGTCTGGGCCTCCACGGTCGACTTTCCCACCAATGCGGTTCGCGATCGGCCGAGGGATCTCGAGATCGACCTCTGGCTCGGGTACGGTATCGAGCTCACGCCCCGCTGGGGACTCGCGCTCGAGGCCCGCCAGTACGAGTATCCCGACGACGATCCGGCGCACGATTACGACTACACCGAGCTGAGCCTGGTGGCGCGACGCGCCCGGTCGGGTCTGTCGGTGAGCTATGCGGAGGAGGCGCTCGGAGTCGACGCCTCGGGCCTGGCGGTCGAGGCGAGTCACCGCCTCGATCTGCCGCGACGGATCGACCTCCTCGCAGGTGTGGGCTACTACGACCTCGGCGGCCCGTTCCTGGAGGATTATCTGTTTTGGAGCTTGATCGCCGGCCGGACGGTGGGCCGATTGCGCTTCGAGCTGGGCTACTTCGGCACCGACGACCGGGGCAGGAGGGTGTTCGGCGATCTGGCGGGCTCTCGACTCGTGGCCAGCCTCTCGCTGCGCTTTCTTTGACCGTCGGACGCTGGACCGGGTTGAACCCGCGCGGATCGCGCGGGTACTCAGTAGGATGGAGGATCCCATGCTTCGAGTCGACATCGCCGACGGGCTCGCCACGACGCGAACCGTGATCGCTCGGCACGCCGAGCGATCGAGAGGCGGAGCATCGGCCGCTGCGCCGTGGCTGCTCTCGGCGGCCCTCGTGGCGACGGTGCTCACCGCTTGCGCCAGCGCTCCGGCGCTACCGCCCGCCGCGGGTGCAGCCGAGGAGAGACCGGCGCTCGACGAGAGCCGCGCCGACCGTCAGATCCTGGTCACCGTCGTGCCCCGCGGCAGCTGGAGCTCGGCACGCGCCGGCACCAGCTCGAAGGCGTACGCCGGTCGGTACGGCGCCTCGGCGAGGACGCGCAAGCTGGTTCGCCAGATCGCCTCCGACTACGAGCTCGTCGAAGTGGAGGCCTGGCCGATGCGCCCGCTCGGCGTCCACTGCATCGTCTTCGAGGTCCCGGAGCCCGCCGTCACCGAACAGGTGGTAGCCCGTCTGGCGAAGGACGAGCGCATCGAGTCGGTGGAGCCGATGCAGATCTTCAGCGTCGAGAGCGACTCCTACAACGACCCGTATCTGGCGCTGCAGCACAGCGTCGACGCCATGCAGGTGCGCGAGGCCCAGCGCTGGTCACGAGGGACGGGGGTGCGGATCGCGGTCGTCGACACCGGAATCGACCTCGCCCACCCCGAGCTCGCCGAACACGTCCGTCTGGCACGCGACTTCGTCTCCACCGGTGGCGCGAGCGTGCCGCCCGATCACCACGGAACCGCCGTGGCGGGGATCATCGTCGCCTCGGTCAACAACGGCATCGGCATCATCGGCGTCGCACCCGCGGCCGAGATCCTCGCTCTGCGCGCCTGCTGGCAACGCTCCGACGAGGCGCCCGAGGGAATCTGCAACAGCTTCACGCTCGCCAAGGCGTTGGTGGCGGCGATCGAGGAGCGACCGGACGTGATCAACCTGAGCCTCGCCGGGCCGGACGATCCGCTTCTCGGCCGTCTGCTGCGCCTGGCCGTCGCGCGGGGCATCGTCGTCGTCGCGGCGCGGAGCGATCGCCCCGGGCACACCTTTCCCGCCGGCGTCCCGGGCGTGGTGGCGGTGGGTGCGGCACGTGCAGGCGGGGCCGACGCGAGCGCGACACGACCGGAGCTCGCCTCGCTGCTGGCGCCGGGCGAGGAGATCCTGACCACGGTGCCCGGAGGGGGCTTCGACTTCGTCTCCGGTCACTCCGTCGCGGCGGCGCATGTCAGTGGAGTCGCGGCGCTACTCCTCGAGCTGCGCCCGCGCCTGTCGACCGAAGAGATGGCGGGGCTGCTGAGCGCCGCCTCGCGTCGCGAGATCGCTCCGGGGGTCGAAGACGTCGGCCTGGTCAACGCCTGCTTCGCGCTGGCTCGGTTGGTGGGCGACACCGCGTGCGGTGGGTGAGTCCAGCGGCGCGTGATTCACGCGCGATCCCGTAGTCGATCGCCGGCCGGCGGCGGCCGGGCCGCACCCGACCCGATCACGGAGAGCCGACCAGTCGGGTGGTAAGATCGAAGCGTTCGCGCGAGAGAGTTCATTCCGTCCGGCATCCGGGTGCCGCGACATTTCGGAGGAGAGTGGAGATGCTGGGCTCGTACACATCGATCGAGTTTCTGCTGGCCGCGGCGGTCTTCGTGCTGTCGTGCCACGAGTTCATCGCCCTGAGACGGGCTCGCGCCGAGGGTAAGACGGAAAACGTCTCGCGTCTGATCGCCAACTTGCTCATCATGGCCGCGGTGGTGATCTACGGTGGCGTGGCGTGGTGGACGCTACCGCTGGAGGGGGAGGGCCCGCTGCGGCAGCTCGACACGCCGCTGGTGCCATGGTCGTTCCTGATCCTCGGTGGGGTGATGACAGTGATCGCCGTCTACGAGGGCGTCGCTCTGGTGCGGGCGCGACAGCAAGGCCTCACCCGCAACGTGTCGCGGCTGGCCTCCTACTCGGCGATGTTCTTGATCGTGCTGGCGATGCTCGGTCTGGCCGAGCGCAAGTGGGAGAACTACGTCGACCGGCTCGAGGACACCGCTTTCGAAGCCGACCTCGACCGCTGACGGAGGCCGATCGCGAGGAGCCGCTGGACTTCTGGCAGGAACTCTCCCCTACAGGGCGTTGCTGGCCATGGCTCGGCCGGCCGGGTAGTGGACGAACAGGCCGTCCGCCCACAGGATGTCCTCGTCGTAGTCGGTGGCGACGTACGGCCCGATCTCGTAGGTCGTGTCGCTGAACACGCCGTCCCGACCGGTGCTGCGGATCGCCATCACCCGGATGCCGAGCAGTGTTTCCGGGTTGACGTAGTACTCGTAGTCGTGACCCCAGGAGTCGCGCACCGGTACTTCGGTGCAGTAGAAGAAGTTCTGACTGACGTAGAGGCTCGACAGCAGCTGTTCCGGCTCGATCTCGTCGAGACCGGTGAGCTCGTAGGTGCGTACCGAGGTGCCGGCGGCTCCGGCCGCCACCTGATCGGTGAGCCAGGCCATCCAGCAGGTGCCGACGAGGCGGACCTCGGCCATGGTGCGCTTCTGCTTGCTCTTCTGCAGGGCGTCGAGGAACATCGGGATGATGATCGCGGCGATGATGCCGATGATCGCTACGACCACCAGGAGCTCGATCAGGGTGAAACCTCTGTGAACGCGTCGATGAAGCATGGAAATCTCCAGGGAGTCTGGCCTCGGCTCGGTCAAGGGTCGTCGGTTGCCCGGCTCTCGATCGCCTGGCCCCCGGATGGCCGTGCGACCATAGAGTAGTCGATTGATCGATACAGAGTGTAGCAGAGTCCGCCCGAGGTGATAAAACAAGCCGTACGATAGAGATGCGAGATCGAGGAGGAGCGATGATTCGA
>JAWVZD010000366.1:0-3511 GCA_033722395.1 Thermoanaerobaculia bacterium
GGACGCGACTCGCTAATCGCGCTCATGTCGACAGAAAACATGAGCGATCCCGATGGCTTGGTCAGGAGCCTCCAAAGCAGTTTCTCGGACACCATCGGGGTGCGCCGCGAGATGGGGCTGGTCACGCTGGTCGGCTCGGGCGGGCGATTGAGCGACGAGGTGGAAGACCTCCTCAACGAGGACTTCTCGGTCTGGAACCTGGCCGGAGGCCTGCTGGCGCCGATCTTCCAGGGCGGTCGCCTGCGGGCCGCCGCCGATCTCGCCGCGGCGCGACGCGACGAGGCACTGGCGATCTACGTCGGCCGGGCCCTCGCGGCCTTCGCCGAAGTGGAGGGCAGCTTGGCGGCGGAGCGCTTCCTGGCCGAGCGCCGTGACGCTCTCGAGGCCGCCACCAGAGAGACCGAGCGAGCACAGCGCCTGGCGGAACAGCAGTATGCGGCCGGCCTCGTCGACTTCCTGACCGTCCTCGAGACACAACGCCGCGCCCTTTCGAGCCGCGTCCAGCTGCTCACCGCGCAGCGTCAGCTGCTCGACGCCCGCGTCGACCTCCACCTCGCCCTGGGAGGCGGTTGGGAGCCTCCCGAGGACGATTCGGCCGTGCACTCGCCGGTCGCCGAAACAGTCGCTCCGGAGGAATCGAGCTCATGAGTCGCGTCCGCACCATCGTCTTGCCCCTCGCCGTGGTGCTCTTCGGCGTCGCCGCCGCGGTCGTCATCATCCGCGCCAAGCCGGAGGTCGAGCGCCAGGCGACCCGCACACCGGACCCGGTCGTCCGGGTGGTCGAGGCGCACCCCGGCTCTCTGCTCCTCACCGTGCCCTCCCAGGGCACCGTCGAGCCGCGAGTCGAGAGCACCCTGGTGGCACAGGTCGCGGGCGAGATCGCCCACGTCACGCCGGCATTCGCCACCGGCGCCTTCTTCGAACGCGGCGAGCTGCTGCTCGAGATCGACCGCCGCGACTACGAGCTGGCGCTCGATCGTGCGGAGGCCGAGCTCGCCCGCGCCAGACTGCGACTCGAGCAAGAGGAGGCGCAGGCGGTGGTGGCGCGCGAGGAGTGGGAGGAGCTCGGCGAAGGCGCGCCGAGCGCCCTGACCTTGCGCCAGCCTCAGCTCGCCGAGGCGCGGGCCGCCCTGCGCGCCGCCGAGGCGGCGCAAGAGCGGGCCGAGCTCGACCTCGACCGTACCCGCGTGCGCGCACCGTTCGCCGGTCGCGTCCGCGCCAAGCGCGCCGACCTCGGCCAGTTCGTCGCTCCGGGCACGCCGCTGGCCGACCTCTTCTCGATCGACACCGCCGAGGTGGTTCTGCCGATCCCGCAGGATCAGATCGCCTTCCTCGATCTCTCTCTCGGTGCCCAAGAGGGCGGCGGCGCCCGCGTCGTGCTGCGGGCCGATCTGGGCGGGCGGCGCGGCGAATGGGAGGGCCGGGTGGTGCGCACCGGGGGCGAGATCGATCCCCGCTCGCGCATGCTCCACCTGATCGCCGAGGTCGACGATCCGTACGGCCGCCGGGGCGGCGAGCGCGAGGTCCTGCCGATGGGGCTGTTCGTCGACGCCGTGATCGTCGGCCGCCGGGTCGAAGGGATCTACGAGCTGCCGCGCACCGCCCTGCGCGACCACCGGCGGCTGCTGGTACTCGAGAACGGCGACCGGCTGCGCTACCGCTCGATCGAGCTGCTGCGGGTCGAGCGCGACACCATTCTGGTGAGCGACGGGCTCGCGCCCGGCGACAAGGTCTGCGTCTCGACGCTCGAGGCAGTGGTCGACGGGATGCGGGTGCAGGCGCAACCGGCCGCCGAGCCGCCGGCCGTCGGGGGAGCCTGACGCCATGGGACGGATCATCGCCTGGTTCGCTTCGAACGGCGTCGCCGCCAACCTCCTCATGGTGTTGATCCTCGCCCTCGGGATCGGCACGCTGTTCGGCATCGAGCAGGAGGTCTTTCCCGAGATCTCGCCCGACGCCGTGTCGATCGCGGTGCCCTACCCGGGCGCCGCGCCGGCCGAGGTCGAAGAGGCGATCGTCATCCGCATCGAGGAGAAGATCCAGGACCTGGAGGACATCAAGGAGATCAACTCGGTGGCGGCGGAGAACGTCGGCACGGTGGTCGCCGAGCTCTACCCGCGCCGCGACATCCAGAAGGTCCTGAACGAGATCAAGACCCGCGTCGACGCCATCGACACCTTCCCCGAGGAGGCCGAGGAGCCGATCATCGAGGAGGTCTTGATCCGCCGCCAGGTGATCAACGTCGCGGTCTCGGGACCGAGCGACGAACACACCCTGAAGCGGGTCGGCCAGCGGGTGCGCGACGAGCTCGCCGCCCTGCCCGAGATCACCCAGGTCGACCTGGTGGCGGCGCGCCCGTACGAGATCTCGATCGAGGTCTCCGAAGAGGCCCTGCGCCGCTGGGGGCTGACGTTCCGCCAGGTGGCCGACGCCGTGCGCCGCTCGTCGCTCAACCTCCCCGGGGGCTCGATCGAGACCGTCGGCGGCGAGATCCTGCTGCGAACCGACAACCAGGCCTACCACGGCGAGGAGTTCGAGCGGCTGCCGCTCCTGACTCTGGCCGACGGTACGCGGCTGCTGCTGGGAGACGTCGCCACGGTGGTCGACGGCTTCGCCGAGACCGACCAGTCGGCCCGCTTCGACGGCGAGCCGGCGGTGCTGGTGCAGGTCTTCCGGGTCGGCGACCAGAGCGCCATCGAGATCTCCGACCGGGTCAAGCAGTACGTCGCCTCCGAGACCCGGCTGCCGGAGGGGATCCGCCTGACCACCTGGCAGGACGACACCCTGGTCTTGAGGAGCCGCCTCGATCTGCTGATCCGCAACGGCCGGGCGGGCCTCATCCTGGTCTTCGTGGTGCTCGCCCTGCTGCTGCGTCTGAAGCTCGCCGGCTGGGTGTCGATCGGCATCCCGATCTCCTTTCTCGGGGCCATCGCTCTGATGCCGGTGCTCGACGTCTCGATCAACGTCCTGTCGCTCTTCGCCTTCATCGTCGTCCTGGGCATCGTGGTCGACGACGCCATCGTGGTCGGAGAGAACATCTACAGCCAGTTCCAGCGCGGCACCACCGGCCTCGAGGGGGCCGTCCGCGGCGCGCAGGAGGTCTCGACACCGGTCATCTTCGCCGTCCTGACCACCGTGGCGGCCTTCGCGCCGCTCCTGGCGGTGCCAGGAACGCTCGGCAAGATCATGCGGGTCGTGCCGCTCATCGTCATCCCGACGCTGGCCTTCTCTCTCGTCGAGTCGCTCCTGGTGCTGCCGCACCATCTCAGCCACGTCAAGCTCGACAAGCCGAGCCGCTCGGCCTGGCGGCAACGTTGGCAGCAACTCCAGCAGCGCATAGCCGCCGGGCTCGACTGGCTCATCGCCCGCTCCTACCGGCCGACCCTCGGCTGGGCGATCGACAACCGCTATCTGTCGCTGGCGATCGGCGTCGCCGTCCTGCTGATCTCCTTCTCGCTCGTCGCCGGCGGCTGGATCCGCTTCAACTTCCTGCCGCCGGTGGAGGCCGACA
>JAWVZD010000367.1:0-3490 GCA_033722395.1 Thermoanaerobaculia bacterium
CGTGGCGTTGTTCAGGGTCGAGACCCGGGGCGCCGACAGGATGTTGACCAGTCCCTCCGACTCCGCCGCCTGCAGCCGGGCGTCGAGCACGAAGGTGTTCAACACGTTGCCCAGGGTCAGGTCGATGAACCCGTTCTGGCCGCCGGTGAGGACGCTCACGCCGCCCTCCGCGTCCACGTTGTTCGGGAACTGGAGGCCGGTGGTGTTCCCGTGCTCGGCGTCCGCCACGCCCGTGAAGCCCCACTCGATCCCCAGGGATCGGCTGAAGTCCTTGGTGGTCTCGACGATGCGGGCCTCGATCATCACCTGGGGCTCCGGGACGTCGATCTGATCGATCACCGAGAGGACGGTGTCCATCACCTCGGGCAGCTCCTTGATGATCAGCGTGTTCGTGCGCCGGTCCACGATCACCTGGCCGCGGTTGCTCATCACGCCGCCGCGCGCGGTCAGAACACGCGCCACGTCCTGGGCGTTGGCGTAGCTGATCCGCCGGATGACGGTCGACAGCGGCACCGACAGTGCGCGCGCCTGCTGCAGTCGCTGCTGCTCCTCGGCCTCCTGGCGCAGCTTCTCGATCGGTGCGATCCGCATGATGTTTCCGTCCAGCTCGTAGCCCAGGTCGTTGATCTTCAGGATCTGCTCGAGGGCCTGATCCCAGGGCACCTGGACCAGCTCGACGGTCACGGTACCGCGCACGCCGGGCTGGATGACGATGTTGAGGCCCGAGAGCTGGGCGAACGAGCGCAGGACGTCCTTGACGTCGGCGTCCTGGAGCGTCAGATCCATCGGCTCGCCCTGATAGCGACGCTCCGCACCGACCTCCTGGGCCTGGAAGCTGGCCGCTGCCTCGTCGGCCGTGCTGCCCCCGGCGGTCGACTCCTCCATCTGCACGTTGGCGACGTCGAAGAGGGCGGTGTCGGACGGCATGTCGGGCTCGACTCGCGGCGCCGGGATGACCGGCTCCGGCATCGGCTCGACGACCGGCTCCGGCATCGGCTCGACCGTCGGCTCGACCATCGGCTCGGGGGCGGGAGCCTCGTCGGCCGGTTCCGAGGCTTGCTCGACCGGCTCGTGGGTGCTCGTCGCCGAGCTCTCGCTGGCCTCTTCTTCGCTCGCCGCCATCGTGTCGACGGCTTCGACGGTCGGCGCGACGACCTCGGTCTCTTCGACGACGGACGGCTCGTAGGCACTGTCTTCGACCGCCGGAGCCGCTGCGAGCGGCTCGACCGGCGCCGGCATCTCCTCGGACACCGGCTCCTCGGGGGCTCTCTCTCCAGAGGTTCGGGCGATGGCCGGTAGCACCGTATCGCTCGGCGGCTCGACCGTCTGGCCCACCACCTCCGCCTCGGCCGCTGGTAGCTCCGTCGAGGCCACCTCGATCGCGGGCTCTTCGCCCGCGAGCTCGCCGGCCGCGGGAGCCGCCTCGAAGCTGACCGCCAGACCCTCCGGCATCGGCTCCACCCGCGGCACCGACGGGGCGACGAGGTCGAACACCACGCGGGAGATCGGATCCGGGAAGGCACGATACTGCCCGACACGGATTCCGGCGACCACCGGGTGATCGACCGCGACGCTGTTGAGCTCGGTCGTCTTGACGACTCCCGGCAGGTCGAGCACGAAGCGAGCCGGATCGTCGAGTTGGAACGCGGCGTACTCGAACGCCCCGTCGCCGACGATCTGGATCAGCGCCGTGCCATCGATGGTCTCGGAGGAGACCTCGACGAGCTGACTCGCCTTGACCCCGTCGACCGCCGGCGCTACGTACGGATCGTCCGCCGTACCGACCGGTAGAGTCCCGGCCGAAACACCGCCGGCGAGGCTCGAAACGAGCAGGAGCCCGACTCCGAGCGAGATCTTCCAACCAGCTGTTTTCTTCATTCTCACGAGATCACCCATGGCGCTCGCCTCCCTGCAGGAGAGGGCTATCGACCCTCGCCTCCCTGCGGCTTGAGCTTCTTGACCACCGGTCGAAACGGCTTCAGTGCGGCCGGATCGTCCAAGATCTGTTTGAAGACCACCTCGTCGAACGTGATCGAGGTGACGTCACCGTCGTAGAGCTGGTCGCCCTCCCTGAGCAGAAAGCTCTGGCGCTTGTCGGCGACCCGTATCTGGGCCACCGGCCCGGTCGGGGTGATGAAGACACCGGTGACCTCGATGTCATCGATCATCAGCCCGGGAATCCCGGGGGGACGAGGGCCACGGGTCTCGCGCACCTGGCGCAGAGTGACCAGCGACATGAAGGGGTCGCGCCGATCTCCCGGCTCGTAGGTGGTCCCCTCACCGGCCAGGACCTCCATGTCGTCCTCGAGGAACTCGTCGATCTCCGGGCGCGGCTCGCTCTCTAGGAAGTCCTCGTCGAACTCGGTCTCGGAGGGCTCGGTCTCGTCCTGGGCCGCCAGAGGTGGCACCAGCAGGAGAGCGAGAGCCAGGATCAGGAGGCCGAGCGTCGGCAGAGGGCGTGTCGGCGTCATCGTCCACCTCCCGTCACGTCCATTTCCTCCTCGGGCGCGGGCTCCTTGTAGATGAAGGTCTTGGCCTGGAACTGGGCCGAGATGGTGTGACCGGTTCGCTGCTCGCGCAGCCCACTGACCGTCAGGCTGTCGATGTTGATGATGCGCGAGAAGCGGCTGATCCGGTCGAAGAACAGCGCCAGGTTGTGGTACGTGCCGTTCAGATTGATATTGATCGGCCATTCGCTGTAGAAGTCCCGGTCGACGAAGTTGCCGGGCTGAATGCGCAGGATGTCGAAGCTCCCTTGCTCGGTCAGCGCCCGGATGCGGCGCAGCAGCTCCGGCGTGTTGCGCCGCGCCGGCAGGATCCGCAGCAGCTTGTCGAGCTCACCCTCGAGCCGCCGCACCTCTTCACGGAACTGCGGCAGCTGCTGTTTGGCGATGCGGCCCTTCTGCAGCTGCGCCTGGAGATCGGTGAGCTTGACCTCCTGGCGCTGGATCGTCGCCTGCATCTCCTGGAACCAGAACGTGTGCGCGATCCAGAACACCACTCCGCTCACTACGAGCGCCGCGATCGCGCCGTAGTAGAAAGGCTTGCCTTCGAGTCCGGTCTGCATTTCGTCCGCCCGTCTGCTAGCCCGCTGCCTCTTCGACAGCCGGTTCGTCCTGCTGAGTGGTTCTCGCCGCCGACGCGTCGAAGGTGAAGGTGACGACGAAGTTGTAGATCCCGCTCTCGCCACCGCGGCCGCGCGCCGAGGTGTCCTTCAGAACCGGCTCGGCGAAGGCGGGCACCTGATCCAGGTTGTCGATGAAGTTGGCCACCGCGTTGGTGTTGAAGGCCTGGCCGTTCAGCGTGACGCTGTTGCCGCGCATCTGCATGCGGTTCAGCCACAGCATCTCCGGCAGGGCGCGCGAGATGTGGTCCATCAGCTGGACCGGTCCCCGTTGGTTGTTCTTCAGGTCGTTGATGACACCGATCTTGTGCTCCAATTCCGCCTTGCGCGCCTCGAACTGCTCCACCTCTTCGATGATCGGCTTGA
>JAWVZD010000368.1:0-3480 GCA_033722395.1 Thermoanaerobaculia bacterium
CCGCCGCGGAGGCTACCGTGATCGGCACGCCCCTCGGCCCCTGCCGTATCGTCGCCACCCTGGGGGAGGGCGGGATGGGCGAGGTCTACCGCGCCCGGGACACCAAGCTGGGCCGCGAGGTGGCGATCAAGGTGCTGCCGGAGGCCTTTACCGCCGATCCCGAGCGCTCGGCCCGCTTCGAGCGCGAGGCTCGGGTGCTGGCATCGCTCAACCACCCGTCGATCGCGGGGATCCATCAGGTCGAGGAGGCGGACGGTCTGAAGCTCCTCGTCATGGAGCTGGTCGAGGGCGAGGATCTGGCCGCGCGCCTCGATCGAGGACCGGTGCCGCTCGAGGAGGCCGTCGGCATCGCCCTCGAGATCTCCGAGGCTCTCGAGTACGCGCACGAGCGCGGCATCGTCCACCGGGATCTCAAACCTGCGAACATCAAGATAGCCCCCGACGGACGAGCGAAGGTGCTCGATTTCGGGCTCGCGAAGGCGCTCGAGGCCCCCGCCGGGGACGGCCGTCCCGATCTGTCGATGTCGCCCACCCTGACGGCGGGCATGACCGGTGCCGGCGTGCTGCTCGGGACGGCCGCCTACATGAGCCCGGAGCAGGCCAAGGGCCTCGAGTCCGACCGCCGAGCGGACGTCTGGGCGTTCGGGGTCGTGGTCTGGGAGATGCTCACCGGGCAGCGCCTGTTCGCCGGTGACTCGGTGTCGGACACCCTGGCTGCGGTGCTACGCGACGAGATCGACGCCGCAGCGTTGCCCGACGATACCCCTCCAACGCTCCGGGTGCTGCTGGCGCGCTGCCTCGATCGCGATCCAAAATCACGATTGCGGGACATCGGCGAGGCGCGAGTGGCGCTGGCGGCGCTCGCCGGCGACGGCGGTTCGACCTCGACGCTCCTCGGCTCGGTGCTCGTCGCGCCGTCGGAGGAGCGATCCGGCCGGCCGAGTAGCTCGAAGCTCGGATGGATCGTCGCCGCGGTGATGACGGCGATCGCGTTGGGGCTCGGCATCGTCGCTCTGCGCCCCGACGGGGGGCCGCACTCGCCGATCTACGCCAAGCTGATCCCGCCCACCGGTGCCGACTTCGATGTCGGTAACGGCTTGGCGCTGTCGCCCGATGGAACCCGCCTGGCCTTCACCGCGCTCGATGACCAAGGCCAGCGGGCGCTCTGGGTCTACTCCGTCGACCACGGTGAGACCGAGCGGCTGAAGGGCACGGACGGGGCGACGTACCCCTTCTGGTCGCCGGACAGCCGCAATCTGGCCTTCATGGCGCAGGGAAGCCTGATGCGGGTCGCTGCCGCGGGCGGGCCGACCCAGACCCTGGCGACGGTACGCGAAGGTCGTGGAGGCGCCTGGGGACCGGACGGAACGATCGTCTTCGCCCCGGACTTCCGTGGTGGTCTATGGAGGATCCGGGCGAGTGGCGGGGAGGCCGTCGAGCTCACCCGGCTCGACTTGGAGCGTCGCGAGCAGGCGCATCGCTTCCCCGTCTTCCTCCCCGGAGGTGAGACGCTGCTGTTCCTCGCGCAGACGGCCGAGGGCGGCAGCCGGGTCGACGACTCGCGCATCGACCTGCTCGATCTCGCCTCCGGCGAGCGCACCCCGGTGCTGACCACCAACTCGTCGATGGCGTACTACGCATCCGGCGGAAAGATCCTCTTCTGGCAGGATGGCAGCCTGATGGTGGCCGGGCTCGACGTCGACGGCGGCTCGTTGGTGGGCGTCGCCGTTCCGCTCGCGGAGGGGATCGGCTACACCGGCAACGAGTTCGCCACCTTCTCGATATCCCAGACGGGGATGCTGGTGTACCAGTCGGGGTCGCGCTACGAGTCGTACACCGCTCTCGCCGTGGTGGACGAGAAGGGCTCGTCATTGGACCCCGCCCCTCTCTCCGGTGAGCCGGCGACCCTGGCGCCGATCGACTACCACCAGGGGCTCGATCTGAGCCACGACGGCTCGCGAGCCGTCTATCGCGGCCCGGACAACAAGACGATCTGGATCCGGGACCTCGAGCGCGGGACGAAGATCCGCTTCACCTTCGAGGACGGCGATCATTTCGATCCCGTCTGGTCGCCGGACGACGAATGGATCGCCTACGTCACCACCCGCGCGGGGAACTTCCAGCTGTTTCGCAAGCCGGCTTCGGGGCTGGGGAAAGAGGAGCTGATCTTCGAGAGCGACCTGCAGTTGAACCTCCAGGACTGGTCGCCCGACGGACGCTACCTGAGCCTGGACGTCCTCGACCCCGAGGGCGACACCGACCGGGACGTGGCGCTCTACGACCTCGAGGAGGGCGAGCTCGCCATCGTCGTCCAGAGCCCGTTCTTCGATTCGCAGGGGGTCTTCTCGCCCGACGGGCGCTGGCTGGCCTACGCCTCGTCCGACTCGGGTCAGTTCGAGATATTCGTCATCCCCGCGGTCGGAGGAGGGGGGCGCTTCCAGGTCTCGACCGCCGGGGGTCTCCACCCGGCGTGGAGCCCGGACGGCGGAACGCTCTACTACGTCAACCCGCTCGTCGAGCTGATGGCAGTCGAGCTCGATCTCGAGAATGGAGTCGAAATCGACCTGCCCGTGAAGCTCTTCGACATCCGTCACACCTTCAACGAGAACCGCCCGTTCCAACCGATGCCCGACGGCACGTCGTTCCTCACCGCTCAGCTCGAGCGCGAGATCCGCGGTGGTCAGCTGACGCTGGTGCAGAACTGGTTGCAGGCTCTTCCCGGACAGCGCTGACGATCGGTACCTACAGGCTGGAGCAGATCGCGGTGATGGCCTGTGCCCCTCTTTCCGACGGGCAGATCCACGACGCTTGCTAAGAAGACGAGTAGCTCGCCCGGTCCGTCAGTGGGCGTGAGGTTGCTCGCTGCCGAACGAGTCCACCCAGGTCGCCAGGAAGTCGAGCAGGTCGCGGCGGATACGGTGGGTGGCCGGCTCGCGCAGTCCGTGACCGCTGTCGCCGAACACGAGCAGGGTGCGCGGGGCATCCCCGCGTTGCGGTAACCCGAGCAGCAGATCGACGCTCTCCTCGACGTAGATCTGCGTGTCCTCGAGGCCGTAGGCGACGACCGCCGGTACCTCGAGCGCCTTCCAGTGGGGCAACGGATCGTACGGTCCGACGGTGCGCGCCCAGCTCCAGACCCAGTGATCGCGGTCGCGGGGGAACGGCTCGACCACGTCGTGACCGGCGAGGTCGCTCGCCAGCGCTCCCTGCAGGCTCTCTTCGTACGCCTCCCAGCCCTGGCCGGTCAGACCGTACTGGATCGCCAGCCGGTGGAGCGAGTTCACCCGCTCGATCTGCTCGTCGGTGAAGCCCTGGCGCCGGGCGAGCTTCTCCACCTCGTCGACCACCTGTTCGGTGATCGGGACGGCGGAGGCGGAGATGCTGATGACGAAGTCGATGTCGTCAGAGCGACCCGCCGCCAGGGGTGCGATGTGGCCGCCCTGGCTTAGCCCGATGACGCCGACCCGCTCGGGGTCGATC
>JAWVZD010000369.1:0-3459 GCA_033722395.1 Thermoanaerobaculia bacterium
CGAGGCGATCGCTGCTCTCGAGAAGGCCGTCGAAGTGGCGCCCTGGTGGAAGGGTGCTCTGGCCGTCGGCTATGCCCGCACCGGCCAGGAGGGGCCGGCCCGCGAGCTCCTGGCGGAGATCGAGGCCGGCCCGGTCAGCCCCTGGGACGCCTACTGGCTCGCTGCCGTTCACGCTTGGTTGGGCGATGCGGACGCGGCGTTGCGGTGGCTCGATCATGGGCATCCCCACGCCTGGGTGCCGTGGGTCCGCGTGCTCGATCTGTTCGAGCCGCTGTGGGACGATCCGCGCTTCGTCGAGGTCCTCGAGCGCATGAACCTGCCGCCACGACGGGGCTGAGGGGCCGATGGCCTCCGGCGCGAAGCGGCGCGGCCATCTGGTGTCGACCTGGCGCACCGCGGCCCGGGTGACCTCCTATCTGGCGGAGAACCTGCCCGAGGAGGTCTGGGACCTGAAGATCCCGGGCGCCCCGCGGCGCACGGTGCGGATGATCCTCGGCCACCTGCACAACTGCCGGGTGATGTGGGTGAAGACCCTCGGTGAGCGCTACGGCGTCGAGCCGCCCGAGAGCGTCGACCGCCACCGGGTGGAAGCCGACGAGCTCCGGCCGGCCCGGGCCGAGAGCGAAGCGGCGCTCGAGGCCCTGCTCGAGGCGGCGCTCGAGGAGGGCGAGAACCTGGTCGGCTTCTCGGGTGGCGTCGTCGACTTCCTCGCCTACCACGCAGCCCACGAAGGCCACCACCGCGGGCAGATCGTCATGGTCGCCCGCGCCGCCGGCCACCGGTTGCCGCGGGAGGTGACGAACGGGCTCTGGCAGTGGTCGAAGCGGCGCAAGGAGGCCAGACGCTAGCGCACTAGGCTCGCGGGACGGCGGTGGAGCGCTCCGGACGAGAAGCCGCTCAGCGCTCGCTGGCGGTGGAACCGGCCTCGAGCAAGCGCGGCCAGTTGAGGACGACCTCGATGCGACTCTCGTAGGGCGACTGGGGCTCGATGGCGCGGATCATCAGGAAGCCATCGCGAGCCACGTCGTAGGCACCGCGCACGTCGGACAGCTCGAAGAGAAGCCCCGGTCGGTGGGCGCGGAAGCCGTCGCCGGTGTCGATACTGACCGCGAACAGCCCGTCGCCCCACCGGTAGTAGAGCTCTCGACCGTCGAGGCTCCAGCGGGGCGACCGTCCCCCTCCGGCCGAGACCAGCCAGCTGGCACCCGGTCCGGGGTACTCTGCCACGTAGACCTCGTCGCGACCCGATTCGTCGGACTGGTAGGCGATCCAGCGGCCGTCGGGCGAAAAGGCGGGCTGCTCCTCGTTGTCGGCGGTCGATAGGAACTTTCGAGGATTCGGATCCCCCTCGAGATCGACGAGGGTCAGATCCCTGTTGAGACCGCTGAGCGACTCCTCGAAGACGACGACGTCGCCTCTGGGCGAGGCGTTCGGGTCGCCGACATCGCCCGGGCTGTCGTGGAGCAGGACCGGTTCGGAGCGACCGTCGACCGCCATGCGGACGATCGAGTAAGGGCCGAGCGAACCTTCCGAGACCAGACCGGTGGACCAGAACACGATCTCGCGACCGTCCGGAAGCCAGCTCGGCGAACCGTTGTCCGACTGACCGGTCAGCCGCGACCGCGATCCCGATTCGAGGTCGTAGATCCAGATCTGAAAGAGCGGTCCCTCGATGGTGACCGCGAGATGGCGGCCGTCGGGCGACAACTCGAAGGCCGCGAACGGCTGCCGATCGTCGAGCGCCGGGGTCACCTCGCCGTCGCGAGTCACCCGGATCAGCTCGCCGAGGTTCTCGAAGACGCCGCCCCACTGGAAGACAAGCGTGCCGTTGTCACTTATGGCGTAGACCGCACCGAGGCTCTCGGTGTAGGTCCTGACTCCGGGCTGGATCGGCAAGGGTTGGCCCGTCACCTCCAAGCGGTCGGCGTCGAACGGCACCGCCATGAGCGTTCCGGCGCGCACGAAAAGGAGATGTCCGGTGGGCGAGTAGACCGGGGTCGTCGCATCCTCGATCAACACGCGGTGATCGCCGGACGGGAGCTCGGCGACGGCAATGCTCGTAAGACCTGTGCCGAGGGACTCCCAGGTGGTGAACACTACCGCCTCGCCGCCCGGGAGGACATGGGGGGCGAAGTGCACCCCCTCGCTCCTCTCGGGATCGAGTTCGGTGACGACCCGTGCCTCCCCTCCGCTCGTCGAGATCCGACGGAGGCCGTAGCCCCAGTCCGGGGTGTAGACGATCTCGTCGGCGTCGGTCCAGTCGATTCCCATGGGCCCGGGTTGAGACACGATGGCCAGGGGCGTGCCACCGTGCAACGAGAGCTTCCGGATCGATCCTCCCTGTCGGAAGGCGATCGAGTTGCCGTCGGGCGAGAAGGTCACCTGGTGGCCGCCCGAGGTGCCCTCGATCGGCCTCGAGCGGCCGCTGGCGCGCTCGCGCTCGAAGAGCTGCCAACCGTCCCCGTCGAACGCTTCATAGACCACCTTGGAGCCGTCGGGCGAGATGGCTACCGGTTGCCGCACGCGGCCGAGTCGCACATCTTCCGGGAGGGCGATGGTGTAACGGGCGAGCGGGGGGTCGTCGAGCAGCGCCGACAGGACGAGAAGCACCAGCGCGGAGGCGGCGATCACCCACGGCGCCAGTCGGCTCGCCTTCGAGGGTCTCTCTCCGCGGGTTGGCGCGGTCTCCGGCCCGCGCTCGATCGCTTCCTCGAGCTCGATCCGCGCGTCACCGATGTGTTGCAGGCGCCGAGTGCGATCCTTTTCGAGGCAGCGCCTGAGCAGCCGCTCGACCGGGCGCGGCAGGTTGGTCGGCAAGCGCTCCCACTCCGGCTCCTTGTGGACGATGGCGCCCAGGATGTCGGTCACCGTCTCGCCGCCGAAGACGCGTCCGCCGGCGAGCATCTCGAAGAGCACTACCCCGAACGACCAGATGTCGGCCCGCTTGTCGGCCGGTTTGCCGCGCGCCTGCTCGGGGCTCATGTAGGAGGCGGTGCCGAGGATGACGCCGGCCAGGGTCATCTGGGCGGTCAGGGTCGGCGAGTGGGTGAGCCCCGAGTCGGCGGGCTCGTCCCAGGCCTTGGCGAGTCCGAAGTCGAGCACCTTGACGGTGCCGCCGGGGGTGAGCTTGATGTTCGCGGGCTTCAGGTCCCGGTGGACGATGCCGCGCGCGTGGGCCGCCTCGAGAGCGTGAGCGAGCTGCAGGGCGACGGGCAGTGCCTCGGTAGGCGGCACGGGGCCACGCGCGAGCCGCTCGGCGAGGGTCTCGCCAGGGATGAGCTCCAAGACCAGGAAGCGCGTCGCCCCGTCCTCCTCGAGCCCGTAGATCCCGCCGATGTTGGGGTGGTTGAGCGAGGCCAGGAGCTGGGCTTCGCGCTGGAAGCGGGCCAGGCGCTCGGCGTCCTCGACGAAGGCGTCGGGCAGCACCTTGATCGCCACCTCGCGGCCGAGGCGGGTGTC
>JAWVZD010000370.1:0-3457 GCA_033722395.1 Thermoanaerobaculia bacterium
CCTCGACGGCGGCGATGCGTCGACGCCCCGGCGGCCCTCTACCCGGCTATACTTGGCGCTCGGTTCGGACCGACAATCGGCATGAACACCGCGCTCGCCATCGCCGGAGGTGTGGGTACCTCCGCCGTCCTCCTACTGCTCACCTGGCTGCTGCACCGCCGGCTACGGATCGTCCGGCAGCTGTCGTTCGTTCTGACGCTGGCGTCGATCGCGGCCGGGCCGTGGGTCTTCCTCAACCTCTCCGGGGGCACTTGGGGCACGGTCGATCTGGCACTCGACTGGCTGCTGCTGCTGCTGATCGTCGTCCTGATCCTCAAGGTCGTCGGGCTCTTCTTCTTCGAGCTTCAGCTGCCGGCGCGCGGCATCCGGCTCCCCGACCTCCTTCCCAAGGTCACCTTCGGCACGGCCTATCTGATCGCCGCGTTCATCACCCTGAAGGTCGCCTTCCCGTGGGTCGAGTTCGGTGCGCTCCTGGCGGCGAGCGCCGTCACCTCCCTGGTCCTCGGTCTGGCGTTGCAACCGATCCTGGGCAACTTCTTCGCCGGCCTGGTAATCAGCGCCGAGCGGCCGTTCCGCATCAACGACTGGATCCGCTACGGCGAGATCGAGGCGCGCGTGGTGTCGATCAACTGGCGCACCACCCACCTGAGGACGCGCGACAACGACAACCTGGTGGTGCCGAACTCGAAGATCGCCTCCGAAGACATCCTCAACTACTTCTACCCCAACCCGCTCCACATGGAGCGCATCTACGTCGGAGCGCACTACCGGCATCCGCCCTATCTGGTCAAGACCGCCATGCTCGACGCGGCGCGGCGCGTGCCGCAGGTACTCGACAAGCCCTCGACCGCGGTCTTCTTGCACGACTTCGCCGACAGCGCCATCGTCTACGAGCTCAGGGCCTGGATCGAGGACATGGGCGAGAAGCCGGCGATCGTCAACCGCATCAAGAGCGCCATCTGGGAGGAGTTCCGGCGTCACGGTCTGACCATCCCCTTCCCGATCCGCACCCTCGAGATCGAGCCGCGGGTCAACCGGGTGGCGGTCGAGGAGGCGGAGCCGGTCGAGGCTCCCCAGACGACGGCGACCGGCCGGCTGGTGGTGCTCGCCGGCGACGAGAGCGGCAACCGGTATCACCTCGGCACGGGAGCCACCCTGCTGGGGCGCTCGCAGGAGTCCGACGTCACGCTGTCGGACTCGAGGGCGAGCTCGAAGCACGCCTCCGTCGAGTGGGTCGAGGGCGAGGGGTACTATCTGGAGGACCTGGAGAGCCAGAACGGCACCCGGGTCAACGGCCATCCCGTCGAGCGCCACCGCCTACGCGATCTCGATCGGATCGAGATCGGCGACACGGTGCTGGTCTTCGAGTCGCACGAGTGAGGTGAGTTGAGGTGAGCGAGGCAGAGACCATCGGTCCCTACGAGGTGGTCGAGCAGATCGCCCGGGATTCGACCGGCCGGGTGGTCAAGGCGACCGACCCGGAGAACGGCCGGACGGTGGCGATCAAGCTGCTGCCACCGGAGTTCTCTGCCGACGAAGCCCACCTGGAGAGCTTCCGCGAGCAGGTCGAGGCGGTCTCCCAGCTCGATCACCCGCACGTCGTCCGCATCCTCGACTCCGGCGAAGCCGACGGCCGGGCCTACTTCGTCATGGAGTGGATCGACGGCATGCCGCTGTCGAAGCTCCTGAAGCGCCGACGGCTTTCGCTGCCGGAGGCCTTCGGCGTCTTCAAGAGCGTCGCGCTGGCGCTCGCGCATGCCCATTCGCGTGGCGTGTTGCACCACGATCTGAACCCGCGCAACGTCCTGGTGACGGAGAACCTGTCGACCGTCAAGTTGGGCGATTTCGGCATCAGCCGCGCCGCATCGATGGCCGCGAGCGACACCGTCACGTCGACCTCCGTCAGTCGAGGCTCGCTCAACTACCTCGCCCCCGAGCAGGCGACGAGCACCGAGCCAGCCGACCAACGGGCCGATATCTACGCCCTCGGCGTGCTCCTGCACCACATGCTGACCGGGAGCGTTCCGGTCGGGCGCTTCACGTTGCCGAGCCGGGTCAACTCGGAGGTGCCCGCCGAGGTCGATCCGCTGGTGCTCAAGTGCCTGGAGGGGAACCCGGCGCAGCGCTACGCCTCGGTCGACGCACTGCTTCGCCACACCGAGCAGCTCGAGGATCGGCTCCGACTCGGGCTGGCGAGCGAGCTGCGCGGGCTCGGACGATCGTTCCGGCTCCCCACGACGCAGATGGCGCGTCACAAGAGCAAGTTGGTCATCGCCGGGGTCGTCGTCGCACTGGCGGCCGCCGGATTCGCCGCTTGGAGCTTCAGGGATCGACTCGGCGGCGAAGGCGAAACCGAAGGCGAGCCAGTCGCGCTCGCGGCCATCGAGCCTCCGGGCGAGGAACGGCCGCCCGAGTCGTTCGCGGTCGAGCTCGACGACGTCGAGCCGCCTGCGGCGACCGAGGAGAACGAGACCGGCGGCGAAGCCACCTCCGAGCGCGGCGGGCGCGAGCCTTCGCCGTCGGACGACGAGTCGGAAGCGGCGCCGACCGCCACCCCGGCGGAGGAACCGTCCAGCGCCGAGGCGGCTCAGCGGCTCTACGAGCAGGCGGCGGAGCGGGCGCGCAGCGGCCGCCCCGACGAGGCTCTGGCGACGATCGACCAGCTCCGCAGCGAGTACCCGCGCTCGCGCGCCTCGATCGAGGCACTCTTCCTGCGCGCCCGCATCGAGGAGTCGCGTCAGAACCACGAAGCCGCTATGGCGACCTATACCGAGATCGGCTCGCTGCCGGCCGCTACTCCCGAGGAGCGGGCGACGGCGCGCTACCGCTTCGCCAAGGCCGTCCTCGACTCGTCGACCCCGAACGCCCGGCAGCTCGCCCTGGGTGTCTTCGACGAGGTCGCCCGCGCCTACCCCGAGACCGACTACGCACCGCTCGCGCTGGCCGCCAAAGCGACGCTCGAGGAGGCACAGAACATCCGCGTCGAGACCGAGCGCTGGGGCCGCCGCACCCCCGCCGCCTTCCTGACCTGGCTGCGCCTGATCGAAGACTATCCCGACCATCCGAACGCCGAGCGCGCCTTCTGGATCGTCGGCACCGAAACCGAGGACCGCAAGGAGTGGGAGCTCGCCGCCGACGCCTACTGGCAGCTCGCCACCCGCTTCCCGGAGACGCGTTACGACGCCTGGTGGAAGGCCGGCCAGATCCTCGATCGCCGCCTCGACCAGAACGAGCGGGCCATCTCCGCCTACCAAAAGGTCCCGGTCGGCTCGGAGCACTACGAAGACGCCCAGAAGCGGATCGCGCGGCTGAGTCGGTAGTCGTAGCTCGGCGCTCGAGCGCGGAGGGCCCGGCCAGCAGCCGGCGGGCACCGACTCCCGGCGCCGCGACCGACGGCGCGTCGCCGCGGGCGGGCACGCCTGGAGCGAGCATCCCCCTCGTCCAGCGAGCGGAAGGC
>JAWVZD010000371.1:0-3440 GCA_033722395.1 Thermoanaerobaculia bacterium
GGCAGGATCAGACCCTACGCAGCGACACGGCAGCCGATCTGACCCGTTCGGCCGAGACCTACCGGTTGTCCGGAAACCGTCCATGCCCCGCACCGCCGACCGACTGCCTCGAGGACGACGCCGGGGCGATCGAGTACGACAACGGCTGGCATCGCGTCGAGTCCGCGAGCGCCACCGGCGGGCACTTCAGCTTCAAGCCGGGCAGGAATCCCGACAGTGGGCTTCGGCTGGAGTTCGACACTGCCGGCAACGCCGGCGCGCTGGTCTACGAGTTCGGTCGCAGTCGCCGGGGAGGCACGGCCGACGTATACATCGACGGCGTCTTCCAGGAGACGATCGACTATTCGAACGGCACGAGCACGATGCGCGACCCGGAGCTCGGGCTGAGTCGCCGCTACGACGGCCTTTCCGCCGGAGCGCACGTCTTCGAGCTGCGCAACGTGGTCGGAGCGGTCTACGTCGATCGACTGTGTATCGAGAACGGCTCGTCCGAGGCCGTCGCGTCCAGCGGCCCCGGGAAGACCGCCACCGGCTTCGAGGCGCTGGCCGCCGGAACGTCGGTACTCCAGTCCGTCGACGTGCCGATCGGATCGGAGGCTCTCGCCCTGGTGGCGAGCTCCGACGACGGCGTGCCGATCCGGCTGGTGCTGATCGACCCGGCTGGCGGTGTGCTCGAGACGGTCGATTCGCCGGACGGGTTGGCGCTGATCGAGCGCAGCGTGTCGGCGGCGGGCCTCTACCAGATGCAGGTGCTCAACCTCTCCCTCGAATCGGCGGCCGTGTGGACGGCGGCGACGCCACGGGTGGAGCGCTGAGGCGCCGACGCTATGAGAGATCGAGTCCACTCGAAGGCCGCGGGAGGCCGGTGGGGCGGTCACGGCACCCTTGGTGTGATGCTCCTGGTCGGCGCCATCTCCCTCGGCGCCTCCGGTGACCCTTTGCCGGAGGCGCCGGGCGCCGACCCCTGCACCCTGCTCGAGGCCGCCGACATCCTCACCGTGCAGCAGGTGCCGGTGGCGGAACGCGTCGGATCGCGACGGTCCGGGACGCGGTTCGATGTTCGGGCGTGCTTCTATCGGACGGTGCCTCATAGCGGCTCGGTCAGCCTGGTGGTGGCGCTGCCGACGGCGAAAACCGGTGACGACGGAGTAGGGCGTTACTGGACGGAGCGATTCCATCCTGCCGCCGGTTTCCCCGAAGGCAAGCGGCAGCCACCCGATCCGATCGACGGCCTGGGCGAAGAGGCTTTCTGGGTCGGTGACCCTGTAGCCGGTTCGCTCTATGTACTGGCCGGTGAAGTCTTCCTTCGGATCAGCGTCGGTGGGGCACCGGACGCCGCCGCCCGAAGAGAGCGCTCGGTCGCTCTCGCACGGCGGGCGCTGCCCCGGATCGACGAGGGATCGGGAGTTGCCGGGAGGGCGGTTTTCGAGGGTGGGGAGCGCTCCGAGGGCGAAGCGACCGCGGAGAGCCGCCTCGAGACGATGCCCTAGTCGGAGGAGAGGGCCGCCAGCAGCTTCGCAGGCGGCACGACGACGGAGCGCGTCTCGAGGTCGAACCAGGCCCCCCGGGCGTCGACTACGGCCACCTCCTCGCCGGCGCGCGTGAAGCGGTTGACGACCCTGAACTTGCGGCCCTCCTCGTCGAGCCTCTCGTACTCGAAAGAGACCGTGAACTCGTCGAGAAACCGCAACTCGCTCCGGTAGCGCAGGGTGTCCTCGAACATCACCGGGCCGATGCCGTGGCGGCGAAAGTCGTCCGGCGAGAAGCCACGCTCGGCGAGACAGCGGAACCGGGTCTGGGTGGCGTAGTCGAGGTAGCGGCTGTTCGACATGTGCCCGTTCGCGTCGATGTCGATCCAGCCGACCTGGTAGCTGGCGGAGTAGATCTCACTCATGGCGGTCGTCGCGCCGGGTCGCCGAAACCCGGCGCCGAGGACCGAGTCTACCCCGGCCCGCCCGGTCAGCTCGCTCGATCCTCCGACGCGTTTCCGTCGCTTCCACAAGGTCTGGTTGCCAACTCGACAGGGGTAGAAGCAGCGCTCGGGATCGAACGTATACTGGTGAGGCCGGAGCAGTCTTCCCAGGGGCGCGTGACAGCGGGTAGGCGAGATCGCTCCGTGCGTCGACGTTCCACACCACACTGCATCGATCGAAAGGACGATCCATGAGAGAGCCGATCGAACGACGGGTCGAAAGACTGGAGAAGAGCAACATTCGGCTGAGGCGGGTGCTCGCGGCGCAGTTCCTGGTCGGTGCAGCGATCCTGACCGCCGTCTTCGTCGTCGACTCGACGAGCGCGGCGCGGGCCGAGGGCGAAACCGACGTGTCCGCCGCGGAATCTCTGACCGTCGCCGAGCTGATCGTCGTCGACGAGCGAGGTGTGGAGCGGGTCCGAATCGGAAGCGACCTCCCCGACGCCGTCATCGACGGGAAACGCGTGCCGCGGGGTACCGACGTGGCGGGAGTCATGCTCTACGACACGACGGGCCAGGAACGGGGCGGCTACGTCACCTCGACGGAGGGGAACATCTTCCTCACCCTCGATACCCGCCAGGGCCAGGTGGCTCTTCTCGCCGCCGGGCCCGACGGCGGCTCGACGGTGCGGTTGTGGCACGAAGACGACGCTGTCGAACTGCGGTCCGACAGCGGTGGTTCGCGGCTCACGGCTGTCGCGGACGGCCGGGTCGTCTTCCAGAGGCCGAGAGCGACGCCGAGCGAAGAAGCCTGCGGCCAGTACCGAGCGGCCTTGGAGAGGCTCGCCAGGGACCGCGTCGTCGCGGCCTGTCAGCAGCGCTTCACCGAGGAGGCCTGCGCCTCCTGCCTCGGCTCCGGCGAGCCCGGCTGACCCGAGCCGCCGGGATCGGCTGGACCTCGGCGCGCCCTAACGGGGATCTTTCTCGGTGGCCGAGGCTCGAGGAGGGCCTGCGACAGCAGCGACGACGGCCGCTGCCAGATCTCGAATCGGCGCAAAGCCGTAGTTCGACAGGATCACGACCGTGGTTCGGTTCGCCGGAAAGTGCTGGAGCCACGAGACATAGCCGTTGGTTCCACCGTCGTGGCGAAAGAAGCGCTCTTCGTCCCGGCCAACGACGACGATTCCCAGGGCATAGCCTTTCTCGGAACCCGGCGGGAGACGGACCATCTCGGCACGGCTGGCCGGGCTCAGCAGCTCGCCGGAGAAGAGAGCGCGCGCGAAGGCGCCGACGTCGGCGGCCGTCGCGTAGAGCCCCCCCGCGCCCGGAATCACGTACATCTTCGGCATCGCCTCCTGCCGAGCTCCCGGAGCTCCGTTGTAGCCCGACGCCAGGTGCATGACGATCGGAGGTCCGTCGTATCCACCGGATGGCGGGGGTTGCTGGACCCCGGCGCTCGACATCCCCGAGGGGGTAAAGACCTCGGCCGCGAGGATGTCGGAGAACGGCTGGTCGTACACCGACTCCA
>JAWVZD010000372.1:0-3438 GCA_033722395.1 Thermoanaerobaculia bacterium
AGCACGAGGAGACCCCCGTCGGGCTCGACCCAGAGATCGTTGAACGCCGGCATCGGCCGCGCCCAGACGAGGCGGGAGTGCCGATCGAGCTTGATCAGCCCCTTGCCTTGGAAGAGCGCCAGCAGCTCGCCGTGCGGGAGGAGAGCGACGCGGCGAAAGAAGTGGCTCTCCTGATTCGGTGACAGCTCGGGGAAGGCCTCGGCGAACGGCATGCGCCAGCGGTGGAGAACCCGACCGCGCATGTCCATCAGGACGGCCTCCGGAGCGTGGCCCGACGAGTAGAGATTGAGGCCGTCCGAGGCGCGCTCCGGATCGTGGACGAGGACGCCGGCTCGGTCGGCGGCTTCGATCCTGCCTTCGAGGTAGGGCAGCGACAGGACCGCGGCGAGATCGTCGTCGGTGGGGGCAGCGGCCGGCGCGCGGTTCCACCGCCCGGGCGGCACGACGTCGGCGGGAACGGTCACCGGCTCGTCGGCGGAGCGCCAGGTGAGCCAGTAGACGACCGCGCCGCCGGCGACGAGGAGGCCGACGAGGATCTTGACGGGCCTGGAGAGCACGACGTAGGCGGCTCGGCGGAGGACGTCTCCGGTACGAGCGGTCCGAGGTCCGAACGGCGCACCTATAATACTCAGCTGAGACTCAGCAGGCTCTACCCTCGGGCCCCCGTCCGGCCATGTCCGCGCCGCTTCCACCGACCGTCTCCGGCCCCCCTGCGCCCGCCGGCGACGTGAACGGTGATGCCGTAGGGTCTGTTCGGAGGGATGAAGAGGGGGCACTCGACGACGCGGCCGAGGGCGAAGCGAGCCCGGCGCTCGACGCGGTCCTGGCCCGGCTCGGTCGTCGCCTGCTGGTGCCGCTCTTGTTGGCCCTCGTCGCGGTGGCCGCCCTGGCCCTCTATGCCGACGGCCGCGAGCTGGCTCGCCGGCTGGGCGAGTTCGATCTCGCCCTGCTCGTCCCGGTCCTCGCCCTCTCGTTGGTCAACTACGCGCTGCGCTTCGTGCGCTGGCACCTCTACCTGCTGCGCCTCGATGCGAGCCCGGGTTGGGTCGACAGCCTGTGGATCTTCCTCTTCGGCTTCGTGCTGACGGTGACGCCGGGCAAAGTGGGCGAGCTCGGCAAGGCCTGGCTGGTCCGCGAGCTCGAGGGTGGCCGCGGACGCGACGGTATCGCCGCTGTCATGGCCGAGCGGATCACCGACATCGTCGGCGTTCTGGTGCTGATCTGCCTCGGGACGTTGGCCTTCCCCGGCCTCGCTGCGGTCGCCTGGACGGGACTCGTCGTGACGCTCGCTCTGACGGCGCTTCTGGCCTGGCCGCGGTCGGTCGATCTCCTGGCCGCGCTCCTGCTGCGCATCCCGGTCCTCCGCGACCGCGCCCGCATCCTGGTCGAGATGCACCATGCGCTGGGACGCCTTCTGCGCCCCGGACTTCTCGTCGCGGCTCTGATGCTGTCGATCGTCGCCTGGGGAGCCGAGGGGCTCGGCTTCGCTCTGGTGGTGAGCTCCTACACCGGCGAGACCACCTGGCTCGCCGGCCTGTTCGACTACAGCGTCGGCAGCATGGCCGGCGGTCTGGCGATGCTGCCCGGCGGACTGGTGGCGGCCGAGGGAACCCTGACCGCGCTCCTGGTGGCCCGCGGTGTCGATGCGGCCGCCGCGGCCTCCGCCACCCTGATCATTCGCGCCGCGACGCTCTGGTTCGCCTTCCTGCTCGGGCTCGGCGCCATGCCGCTCTTGTGGATGCGGTTGCGCCGCCGTCGGGCGACCGAGCGGGGTCGCCGGTGAGCGGCGAGGAGGGCTCGATGCGGGCGATGGTCCTCGAGGCGGTCGGTGAGCCGTTGGTCGAGCGGCGGCGCGAGCTCCCGACTCCTGGCGCCGGCGAGGTGCGGTTGGCGATCGAGGCCTGTGCGGTCTGCCGGACCGACCTTCATCTCCAGGACGGCGACCTCGAGCAGGCGGAGCTGCCGCGCGTGCCCGGGCATCAGATCGTCGGGCGGGTCGACGCGGTCGGCGACGACGTCGAGGCGCTCGAGCCGGGCCGGCGCGCCGGCGTGCCGTGGCTGGGCTGGACCTGTGGTGAATGCCGTTTCTGCGAGAGCGGCCGGGAGAACCTCTGCCGGCGCGCCGAGTTCACTGGATGCCAGCGGGACGGTGGGTTCGCCGAGGCGGTCGTGGCCGACGCGCGGTACTGCTTCGAGCTGCCGGACGAAGGTGAGGCGGCGGAGCTGGCACCTCTCCTGTGCGGTGGCTTGATCGGCTACCGGGCGCTCCGCATGCTCGACGGCGCCGAGCGGGTCGGGCTGTACGGCTTCGGCTCGGCGGCCCACATGCTGGCGCAGGTCCTCGAGCACCGGGGGAGCGAGTTCTACGCTTTCACCCGGCCGGGCGACGAGGCGGGGCAGGAGTTCGCGCGCTCCCTCGGTGCGAGCTGGGCCGGAGGATCGGACGAGGAACCGCCGGAGCGCCTCGATGGCGCGCTCCTGTTCGCTCCGGTCGGCGATCTGGTGCCGGCGGCTCTCGGAGCCGTTCGCCCCGGTGGCTCGGTCGTCTGTGCCGGAATCCACATGAGCGACATCCCATCGTTCCCCTACCGTCTGCTCTGGGAGGAGCGCGTCCTGCGCTCGGTGGCCAACCTGACGCGGCGCGACGGCGAGGAGTTTCTGCCGTTGGCCGCCGAGGTGCCCATCCGCACTCGGGTCACGACCTACCCGCTCGAGGAGGCCAACCGGGCGATGGACGATCTGCGTGAGGGGAGGATCGAGGGCTCGGCCGTCCTGGTGACCTGATCGAACTCGGGACCTGCTCGAAGAGCCTTTCCCACGCCGGGCGCGCGCGGATCGGCTGGCTGCCGCGGAGGAGAGGGACCGCAGGGCAGTGTCGCCGGCTCAATCGCCGGGAGATCCGCGGAGCCTGGCGGGGTAGAAGCCGGTTCGCCACAGGGCACGGTCGTAATAGGTGAGTTGGCGGTGGAGGAACTGCTCGAGGGCGGTGTGCAGAACCCTTGCCCGCTCCGGCTCGTCCTCGATCAGATTGCGGAACTCACCCGGATCCCTCGTCAGATCGAAGAGCTGCTGGCGGCCGGTCTGCCAGTTGAGGGTGTACTTCCAGTCGTCGAGCAGGATGCCGTCCTCGGCCGTCATGCCCTGGATGGTGAAGTAGAAGGGCCGATTGTCGGCCGAGTAGTCCGGTCCAAAGATGTCGCTCGCACCCTGGAAGTTGCCGTGTACCGGAAGTCCGAGCTCGCGCGTGAGCGACGGCAGGAGGTCGAGAAGACCGACCGGCGCATCGACGACGCGCGGCTGGGTGCCGGGGATCCGCACCACCAGCAGCGAGCGCACCTGCTCCTCGTGGAGCGTCGTGCCGTGGGTCGGCTGGCCGTGCTCGTAGAAGGCTTCGCCATGGTCGGAGACGACGATCAGCCAGGTCTCGTCCCATTCACC
>JAWVZD010000373.1:0-3438 GCA_033722395.1 Thermoanaerobaculia bacterium
CCCCCCGGCCTGTGCGAAATCGGCGCGCCCGCCACCATTTCCGTCCACTCCGGCCCGCAGCCGGGCGACCTCGCGCTCCAGCCGCCCCGGCAGGTCACGCGAGCCGGCATGCAGCTCCACCAGCTCGACCAAGGCGCTGCCGACGACCACGCCGTCGGCCACCGAGGCGACCTCGGCGACCTGCTCCGGCGTCGAGATGCCGAACCCGACCGCCAGCGGCCGGGCGAGCCGCCGACGCAGGCGCTTGACCTGCTTGAGCAGATAGCTCGGCAGGTGCTCTCGCTGCCCGGTGACACCGGTCCGCGAGACGTAGTAGACGAAGCCGCGAGAGAGTGCGTCGACCCGCTTGATGCGCCGCCGCGTGCTGGTCGGCGCCAGCAGATAGATCGGATCGACCTCCCGCTGTTCGAGTGCTTCGGCCAGTTCGCCGCTCTCCTCCGGCGGCAGGTCGAGGCAGAGCACCCCGTCGACACCGGAGCTCTCTGCCTGCTCGGCAAAGCGCTCGATGCCACGCCGATGAATCGGATTGAAATAGGTGAAGAGGACGATCGGCAGACCGAGGCGTTCGCGCTGCTCGGCCACCAGTCGCAGGACGCCGGCGAGCGTCGTGCCCGAGGCCAGGGCTCGCTCGGCGGCGCGCTGATTGACGGGGCCGTCGGCGATCGGGTCGCTGAACGGTACCCCGAGCTCGACCAGATCGGCGCCACCGGCCGCCAACGCCTCGAGCAACTCGGCCGACCTGGCGAGATCTGGATCGCCCGCCGTCAGGTATGGGATGAACGCGGCCCGCTTCTCCTCACGACAGGCCGCGAACGCCGCCGCGATGGCGCTCATGCGGGATCCTCGCGCCCGTCGCGCCCGCCGTCTTCGTGCCGTTCCTCGCTCGCCTCGTCGCGCTGCGGCGGCTCGACGAACTGGCGCCCGCCGGCCGGCTCCGGCTCGTCGCTCCAGTCGCGTGCCACACCGGGCCGCGTTCGCCGGGAAGAGCTCCCATCGGAGCGCTCCCGATCGAACGCCAGCACCGACTCGAGATCCTTGTCGCCGCGTCCCGACAGATTCACCAGGATCAGTTTGCTCGAGGCGAGCTCGGGGGCGTGCTTGCCGGCCTCGGCCAGAGCGTGAGCGCTCTCGAGCGCCGGCAGGATGCCCTCCTTCCGGGCCAGCAGATGGAAGGCCTCGACCGCCTCCTCGTCGCTCGCCACCGTGTACTCCACACGACCGCGCTCGGCCAGTGCGGCGTGCTGTGGTCCGACCGCCGGATAGTCCATGCCGGCCGACACCGAATGAGTCGCCGCGATCTGCCCCTCGTCGTCCTGCAGCAGCTGAGTGCGGGTGCCGTGCAGCACACCGACCGAGCCACCGCGGAAGCGCGCCGCGTGCTCGCCGAGCGCCGAACCGCGCCCGCCGGCCTCGACGCCGACCAGCCGCACCCGCGAGTCGGACACGAACGGTCCGAAGAGGCCGATCGAATTGCTTCCGCCGCCGACGCAGGCGATCGCCAGGTCGGGCCAGGAACGCCGCGCCTGGCGGCGGAGCTGCTTCTTGGCCTCGTCGCCGATGACCTGCTGGAAGTCGGCTACCATGCGAGGATACGGATCCGGCCCCAGCACCGACCCCAGCACATAGTGACTGTGGCGCACGTTGGTGACCCAGTCGCGCAACGCCTCGTTGATCGCTTCCTTGAGGGTCCCGCGCCCGGCTTCGACCGGCAGCACCTGCGCACCGAGGAGCTCCATGCGGTCCACGTTGACCCGCTGGCGGCGCATGTCCTCGACCCCCATGTAAACGGTGCACTCGAGCCCGAGAAGTGCTGCCGCCGTCGCCGTGGCGACGCCGTGCTGCCCCGCACCGGTCTCCGCCACGACACGTTCCTTCTTCATCTTGCGGGCCAGGAGGCACTGACCGATGGCGTTGTTCAGCTTGTGGGCCCCGGTGTGGAGGAGGTCCTCGCGCTTCAAGTAGATCTTCGCCCCGCCGAAGTGCTCGCTCAGCCGTTCGGCGTAGTAGAGCGGCGTCGGTCGGCCGGCGTAGTGATTCAGCAGCTCGGTGAGGCGTTTGCGGAACGAGCGCCGCCGCGAGTGCCGGCGATAGGCGCGCCGCAGCTCCTCGACCGGCGCCATCAGCGTTTCCGGCACGTAGCGGCCGCCGAAGGCGTCGAAGTACCCCTGTCGATCAGGCGCTTGCACGGTTCAACTCCTCGAACAGGCGCTCCAGCAGGCGGCGGTCCTTCCGCCCCGGCGCGCTCTCGACTCCCGAGCAGACGTCGATCGCATCGGCCCCGGTCGCCGCCGCCGCCCGCACATTCTCCGGTCGGATGCCTCCGGCGAGGAAGATCGGACGTCCATCCGCCAGGTCGCCGACTCGGCTCCAGCTCCAGCTCTCTCCGGTCCCTCCCAACAGGTCTTCGTGCCGGGCATCGAGCAGGAACCCCCACACACCCGCAAACTCCGCCAGCTGCCGCGGCTCCGGCCGCTCGTCGACCCGCAACACTTTGATCGCCCGCTCGGCGAAGGGCTCGATATCGCTCCACCGCTCATCACCGTGGAATTGCACCAGATCGGGCCCCACCTCGTCCAGGATCGCCGCCACATCGCGGCGCGTCGCGCCGGCCACCACCGCCACCAGACGGCACTCCCCAGCCACCTCGTCCGCGATCCGCCGCGCCTGCCGGTGCGAGACGCAGCGCGGACTGCCGGCATAGAAGTTGAGGCCGATATAGGCGGCACCCAACTCGACCGCCAGACGAGCATCGCCGGGGCGGGTGACGCCGCAAATCTTGATCGCCGGTCTCATCGCGCCGGCTCGTTCGGAGCGTCCGCAGTCGTAGCCACCAGCGCCCGCAGCTGTGCCGCCGGATCCGCCGCCAGCAGGAGCGACTCCCCGACCAGAAAGGCGTCGAAGCCGGCGGCGGCGAGTCGGTCGACGTCGGCCGCCGATGCGATGCCGCTCTCCGCCACCTTGACGGCCGCCCGGGGTAGGCGTGGCGCCAGGCGCTCACCGTGCGCCAGATCGACCTCGAAGCTCCTCAGATCGCGGTTGTTGACGCCGACCAATTCCCAGGCCGACGCCTCGCCCCATTCCCGGTCGAGGGCCAGACGAGCCGCCGCCAGACGATCGAGGTCGCCTTCGCCATGCAACTCGACGAGCGGCACGAGACCGAGCCTTCGCGCCGCCGCGGCGTAACCCGCCAGCTCCTGCGGCTCGTAGAGCGCCGCGATCAGCAGCACCGCCGAGGCGCCGGCGCGGCGGGCCCATTCGAGCTGCAGCGGATCGACCACGAAGTCCTTCGCCAAGGCCGGCAGGCCGCTGGCACCGATGCAGAGGGCCAGCAGCTCGTAGCTGCCGTGGAACCGATCCGGCTCCACCACCACCGAGAGGGCCGCCGCGCCGTGGGTGGCGTAGATCGAAGCCTGCCGCTCCGGGTCGATCCGCTGCCGC
>JAWVZD010000374.1:0-3434 GCA_033722395.1 Thermoanaerobaculia bacterium
CGTTTGGCCGCCTCGCGCACCGCCGCGAAGGCCTCGATCATCAGGTCGTCGAGTTCGGCCCCCTGCTCGAGGCGCTCCTTGAACCGACCGGTCAATCCGGCGAGCTCGTCGTCGGAGAGTCCCTCCATCTCGGGCTCGAGCTCGCCGATCGCCGCCACCAAGGGCTGCATCTTCTTGACCTCACGATCGTGGCGGGTTCCGAACAGCTTCGTCAGCGCCTTCTCGAACATCTCTCGCCTTCTCTATGCGTTCTCTACGGGGCGTTCGCTACGGGGCCTTCTTTGCGGGGACCTTCTTGGGGATCGGGCCTGGCCGGGGATCGGGTGGTGCCACGAGCGCCCTCGCGCCGAGTCTACCAGAGGCCGATCGATCCTCCCCGCTTCGCAACAGCGAGCGCGGGGGGCCTATTCCGGGCCGATTCCGAGCGTGAGGGGCGATCAGGAGGCGTCGAGCCCATCGAGGAGGTAGCCCAACGGATCGAGCGGTCGGCCGTCGAGCCGTACCTCGTAGTGCAGGTGATAGCCGGTCGAGCGACCGCTCGTACCGACGTAACCGAGCAGCTCGCCCCGGCGCACCCGCTGTCCGGGTCGGACCACGATGCGCGACAGGTGTCCGTAGCGCGTCGCGTAGCCGAAACCGTGCGACAGGTGCACGACCCGACCCAGGTCGCCCTTCGGACCCGCCTGGAGGACGACGCCGTCGGCCGACGCCAGCACCGGCTGGTCGGGCCCCGTACCGATGTCGATGCCACGGTGGAACGACCGCGTGCCGGTCAGCGGATCGGTGCGATAGCCGTATCCGCTCGTCAACAGGCCGTTCGCCGGCGCCATCGACGGGGTGGAGGAGAGGAGCGCCGAACGTCGGTCGAGCTCGGTCTCGATCGCCCCCAGCCGTCCCCCCGCAGCCGTGGCGCGGCTGTCCAGCGCGGCGAGATCTGCCGCCATCTCCGACGACAGAGCCTCACCGCCGATACCCGGCTCGGAGCCGGCCGGGCCGAGTTCGAGTCCGGCCACGATGGCGAGCTTTCGGATCCGTTCCTCGTATTCGGCGAGGCGCTCGCGCACCCGGACGAGCCCCTCCTCGAGTTGGAGGTTGGCCGCGCGCAGCTCGGCGTTTTCGCTCTCGAGTCGCGCCAGCTCCACCTGCGATACGCCGGCGGTGAAGAAGGCCCATACCGAAACGACGGCCAGGGCGGTCACGGCGATCACGCCGACGCACAGGCCGAGCAGCTGGCGGTTCGTGAGCTCCAGTCGGCGCAGCGGCGCACCCTTCGAGGGCACCACGAGAATGGTGTTCTTGCGCTTCATCGCGACTGCTTGCGGGAGACGGTGCGAAGCGTCGGCCGGCCTCCCGCTGATCGGCCCCACCCGACGACCGGAGTCGCCGAGAGGTGCGCCGCTCGGTACAACGAACGAATCGGAGTCGAGCACGAGGGAAGGCCGCGACCCTCCTCACCCATTATTTTCGCGGTCCAGAGGCCACCGTGTCAACCGCCAGAGCCGGGTCACGCGACCGGTCGGGTCATCCGAGTCGCGCTGCGACCGCTTACCACCGAGGCGAGGCAGGCCACATCTGAGAGACGGCCGAAGAGACGGCCGAAGAGGCGCCCGAACGCCTCCCCATCCGAGCCGCACGCCGATCGACCCCGGTTTCCAGCAACGGGTAGCCTGTAACAAGTCACGACCGCCGTTCGTAGTCATCTCCGAAGGAGGCCCGATGTCCACCCGCTGCGCTCCGTCGATCGCCCTCGTACTCTTCGCTCTCCTCGCGCTTCCGCTCGCCGGAGGCGCGGCCGAACGACCGACGCTGCCGGAGTTCGGCGAAGAGATCTACGTCCTCGCCGACGAACCGTTCGTGGTTCCGATCGAATCGGGCCTGCCGGTCCGGATCCGCTTCGGTGTCGGCGAGATCGATATCAGCGCCAGCCCGGCCGACGAGGTACGGGCCGACCTCGAGGTGCGCTGCCGACGGACGCTCTCCGAAGCGCTGTGCGAGAAGTACCGTCGGCGGTTGCGCCTCGAGCCCCGTGAAAGGGGAGATCGAATCGAGGTGCGGTGGGTCGGCCTGTCGCGCTGGAAGCTGCGCAAGCTCCGACTCGAAGGGACCGTATACGTCCCGGTGAGCTCACCTCTCGAGGTCCGGATCGGCGTCGGAGACATCGACATCCACACCGCCGGTCAGGATCTCGCCGTCCAGATGGGGATCGGGGACCTGAGCGTCTTCGCACCCGAGCGTTCGGTGGGGGAGGTCGAGATCGCCACCCGCATCGGCGACGCCTCGCTCAGCGATGGCCGTTCGACCCGGGAAGGGGGGCGCCGCCTGCTCCTCGGAAGTCGGCTCCGTTGGTCCGACGGCAGCGGTGACGGACGCGTCACGGTCGCTCTCAAGATCGGCGACGCCAAGGTGACGCTCGAGTAGGGCAGCCAAAACCGTTTCGCTCCGAGGTGCGCCGAGGCGATCGCCTCGTCCGCCGGCAACGGGGTCGCGTCGAGGAACTGCCCGGAGGCGAGGTCGGAGGTCTGATCGATTGGAAATCCCATTAGGCCGCGCTGCTAGAGTGGGAGCCGATGAGCTCGCTCGTGGACGATCTGCTCGACGCGTGGCGCCGCCACAACGACATTCACCTCTACATCCTCGACTGGATCCCCCCGGAGGGTCTCGCGGCGAGGACCCTGCTGAAGACCGGCAAGCCTTCGAGAGGTCGTGACGTCGCCGGCATCTTTGCCCATCTCCACGCGGTGCGCCTCGACAAGTTGAAGCGCAATCTCGACGACCTGTCGGCGCTGCCCTCGATCGACGACGAGGCGCCGGACGCCGAGCGACTCGGCGAGGCCCTTTCGAAGTCGGGAGACGCCGTGGCCGAGCTCGTGGACCGGTCGATCCGGGACGGAGAGCCTCTCCGGGGCTGGAAGCGCTCACCCCTTCACTGGGTGACCTATCTCATCGCCCACGAATCGCATCACCGCGGCCAGATCGCGCAGGCATTGAAGCAGTCGGGAGTCCGACCGCCGCAAGAGGTGAGCTACGGGGTATGGGGCTACTGGGGCGGATACGAGTTGAAACCGCCCTCGACCTGACAGGACTCGTCTCGCGGCTCGAACCGGGATGATGCGCTCGGCTAACCGAGGAGTCGGGCGCTCGTTGTGCAGCAGGCGGCCTGCAGCGGGCAGGTTACGTCGGCGGCTTCCGGCGGCGCCAGTCCCATCGAGCCGTAGCGGTTCGAGCAGTCGGGAAACAGGGTGGCCACCCTCGAGCCGGCCTGGCGCAGGGTACGCGTGACGGCGAAATTCGCCCCTGCGCTGATCCCCACACAGTAGCCGTGCCGTCGACGGATCTCGTCGCTCGCGGCGAGCGCGGCTGTCGTGTCGATCGTGACGACGTCGTCGACCGCCTCGAGCTCCACGAGGTCGGGCACGAAACCGTCGCCGATCCCC
>JAWVZD010000375.1:0-3417 GCA_033722395.1 Thermoanaerobaculia bacterium
CCGAGCTTGCCGGCGAGCTCCTCGTAGAGCCCTGGGAGCTCCAAGATGGTGTCGAGCTCCTCGCCGAGGAGGTCGGTCAGGCGCGAGACGATGATGTCCCGGAGATAGGCCTCGATGGCATCGGTGGCGAAGAGGTTCTGGGTGCCGACGATCTCGACCACCAGTTTGCGGACGTCGGCGACGCGGACGGCGAACTTGCCGAACGCTCTCAAGCGCACCAGACCGAGCTCACGGTCCCTATAGGCCACCGCCTCCTTGGTGCCCCACTTGAGGTCGAAGAAGGTCTTCTTGGAGACGAACACCACCGCCGCCTGGAACGGCGACTTGCCCTCGAAGGGCAGACCGACCAGCCGGGTCAGCAAGGGCAGATTGGCCGTCTTCAGGGTGTGTCGGCCGGGGCCAAACGTGTCGAGCGCCTTGCCGTCGCGGAAGAAGACCGCCTCCTGGCTCTCCTCGACCACCAGTTGGCTGCCGAGCTGGATGGCCATCGAACCCTCCGGCGGCACGCGGGCGACGATCAGGAGCCCCGTCGGGTCGACGTGCTGGATTACCTGCATCTCGAACCTCCCGTTGGTGGCGAGGATTATACGGTGCGCCCCCGATCGCAGTGACGACGGCCGCGGGGTAAGATCGGCCGGTCCCGACGCCGTCCGACCCCCTCCGCATGAAACGCCCGCTCCGCATCGGCCTCGGCCTCGCCGTCCTCGCCCTGATGGTCGGCATCGTCTGGTGGCTCCGCGGGTGGGGGCGAGACTCCCGCCCCGGCGACCCGCGGGCGATCGAGCGCCTCAAGTCGCTCCCCTACGCCACCTGGACCGCGGTCGGCGAGCAGGAGGCACTCGTCCACGGGGTGATGCGCCACGACCCCAGCCGTGCCTGGCCGGGGGTCAACCTCTACTCGAGCGAGACCGAGCCCGGCGCCTTCCTGCTCGACATGGAGGGCGAGATCCTGCTCTACCTCGAGGACTCGCGCGAGCGGGCGCGGCCGTGGAAGCTGATCGAGGCCGTGCCTCCCGACCGCTTCGCCGCGCTGGCCGCCGACGGAGCGATCCTGCTGGTCGACCGGCGCGGTCGGCTCCTGTGGGAGCGGCGGCGCACCTTCCACCACGATTTCGAGGTCGAGCCCGACGGCACGCTCTGGGCGATCGATCGGCGCCTCCGGCGGGTGCCGCAGCTGGCACGGCTCAAGCCGGTGCGCGACGATCATCTGGTCGCCATCTCCCCGGACGGGCGGCTGGAGCTCGAGGTCTCGTCGGTCGAGCTGCTGCTCGCTGAGCCCGAGCTCACGGCGGTCGCGGAACGCCAGCACCGACCCGCCCTCGACCTCGAGGTCGACATCTTCCACACCAACACGATCACACCGCTGCCGCACGACGTCGTCAGCGACGGGCGGGTGCTGTTCGAAGCCGGAGACCTCCTCACCTGCTGGAGGAACCTCGACACCGTCGCGGTGGTCGACCCGCGCGGCCCGGACGGGAGGCCCCGGTTGCGCTGGTTCTGGGGTCCCGGCGAGATCGAGTGGCCGCACCACCCGACGCTGGTCGAAGACGGCAACCTGCTGATCTTCGACAACGGCACCTTCCGCGGTTGGTCGCGCGTGATCGAGCTCGATCCGGCGAGCGGCGAGATCGTCTGGGAGTACCGCGGCGATCCGCCGGAGTCGTTCTTCACCTCGTCGCGCGGCTCGGCGCAGCGGCTGCCGAACGGCAACACCCTGATCACCGACTCGATGAGCGGCCGCGTCTTCGAGGTGACCCCCGGCGGCGAGATCGTCTGGGAGTTCGTCGAGCCGCGCACCCGCAAGCGCTGGGGAGGGACCGAGCGGGCGACCATCTACCGCATGACCCGGCTGCCGCAGTGGCCGCTGCCGGCGCCCTCGGTCGAGCCCTGAGGGGGCGAGCTTGCCGAGGCCCCGGTGCGGCCGTATGATGTCCGTCGGCAGCACCCCGTCTCGCGAGGGGTGTCCGGGCGCTCGACCGAGCCTCCGGGCTGAGAACAGACCCTGGCGAACGAGCCGGTGGGACCTCGCATCCCACCGGCCCTCAACCTGATTCGGTTCATACCGACGGAGGGACGGCGAGGCGGGGGTCGAGACGAGCGGCCCTCCGTCCGCGACGAACCGGCGGAAGGAGCCGTTCCGATGCCCTCACCCGACAGCGATCCGTCCCGCGCCGCCCGACCGAAGCGACCCGAGCCGATCCGCGCCCTTTGGATCGAGCGTCGCCGGGGCGACGCGACGCCGACCCAGATCGCCTACGCTCGGCGCGGCGAGATCACCGAAGAGATGGACTTCGTGGCGCGCCGCGAGAGCGTCGAGCCGGAGCTGGTGCGCGACGAGGTCGCCGCCGGGCGGGCGATCATCCCGGCCAACGTCCATCATCCGGAGCTCGAGCCGATGGCGATCGGCAAGCGCTTCCGGGTCAAGGTCAACGCCAACATCGGCAACTCGGCCACCACGTCGTCGATCGACGAGGAGGTCGAGAAGCTCGCCTGGGCGGTCACCTGGGGAGCCGACACGGTGATGGATCTCTCCACCGGGCCCGACATCCACGCCACCCGCGAAGCCATCCTGCGCCACTCCACGGTACCGATCGGCACGGTACCGATCTACCAGGCCCTCGAGAAGGTCGGCGGCGAGCCGGCCGAGCTCGACCTCGACATCTTCCTCGAGACCCTCGAGGAGCAGGCGCGCCAGGGAGTCGACTACTTCACAGTCCACGCCGGCGTGCGGCTGCCCTACATCCCACTCACCGCCGAGCGCGTCACCGGGATCGTGTCGCGCGGCGGCTCGATCATGGCGAGCTGGTGCCTGGCGCACCACCGCGAGAGTTTCCTCTACACCGGTTTCGAGGCGATCTGCGACCTCATGCGCCAATACGACGTTTCGTTCTCGCTCGGCGACGGCCTGAGGCCCGGCTCGATCGCCGATGCCAACGACGCGGCGCAGTTCGCCGAGCTCGACACCCTGGGTGAGCTCACCGAGGTCGCCTGGCACCACGGCGTCCAGGTGATGATCGAGGGGCCGGGCCATGTGCCGATGCATCTGATCGAAGAGAACGTCCGGCGCCAGCAGGAGGTCTGTCACGAGGCTCCCTTCTACACCCTCGGCCCGCTGGTTACCGACATCGCGCCGGGCTACGACCACATCACGAGCGCCATCGGAGCGGCGATGATCGGCTGGTTCGGCACCGCGATGCTCTGTTACGTGACACCCAAAGAGCACCTGGGCCTACCGAACAAGGAGGACGTCAAGCAGGGGCTCGTCGCCTATCGGATCGCCGCCCACGCCGCCGATCTCGCCAAGGGACACCCCGGCGCCCGTGAGTGGGACGACGCGCTGTCGAAGGCGCGCTTCGAGTTTCGCTGGGAGGACCAGTTCGAGCTCGCCCTCGATCCGGAGACGGCGCGCGCCTATCA
>JAWVZD010000376.1:0-3405 GCA_033722395.1 Thermoanaerobaculia bacterium
CCCGGACCTCGTCGTTCGCGATGAAAGGCAAGGACCTCACCGTGCAGCAGATCGCCCAGGACCTCCACGTCGACACGGTGCTCGAGGGCGCCGTGCGCCGCGCCGGCGACCGACTACGGATCACCACCCAGCTGGTGCACGCAGCCGACGGCTATCCGCTCTGGTCGGAGCGCTACGATCGCGAGATGGCCGACGTCTTCGACCTTCAGGACGAGATCGCCGGCACGATCACCGAGACGCTCGAGGTCCGACTCGGCGGTCGCCCGGACGAACCGCTGCGTCAGGGGGGAACGCGCAACGTCGACGCCTATCAGGAGTATCTGCGCGGTCGCTTCCACTGGAATCGACGGGACGGTACGGGACTGAAGAGCGCCATGATGCACTTTCAAAACGCCATCCAGGCCGATCCCACCTACGCCCTGGCCTACGCCGGTCTGGCCGACGCGTACAACATCCTGGCGTTCTACAACTACGTGCCTCCGGCCGACGGCTTTCCGCGAGCCGAGGCGGCGGCGAAACGGGCCCTCGAGATCGACGGGCGCCTGGCCGAGGCCCACACCTCTCTGGGCTGGATCGCCGCCTTCCACGAATGGGACTGGACGAAGGCGGAGCAGATCTATCTCGAGGCGATCCGCCTCAACGCCAGCTACGGAACGGCCCATCTGTGGTACTGCTTCCTGCTGGGCTTGCTCGGTCGAAGGCGCGAGAGCCGCGAGCAGCTCGCCATCGCCCAGAGGCTCGAGCCCCTGTCGATCATCACCAAGGGGGGGGCCTCCTGGCTGATGCTCCACACGCGCGACTTCGAGCGCGGCGCACGAGAGGCGAAGGAGACCCTCGCCCTGGAGCCCGAGTTCGGGCCCGCCTGGGCCTTCCTCGGATGGCACCGGGTGCTCGGCGGCCGCTTCGAAGAGGCGATCGAAGCCTGGAGCAAGGCGGTCGAGCGCCTCGGGGGTCTGAGCCTCGCGAAGTCGATGCTCGGATACGCCCACGCCCGAGCCGGAAACGACGCACAGGCCGAGCAGTTGTACGACGCCCTGGTCGAGAGCGCCACCGAAGAGTACGTCACGCCCTACTACGCCGCGGCCTTCGCTCTCGCCCTCGGTCGTCGGGAGGAGGCCTTCGAATGGCTCGAGCGCGGCCTCGAGGAGCGCAACAGCTTCATGCCCTTCCTCGGCGTCGATCCGCTGTTCGACGACCTCCGGGACGACGACCGCTTCGCCGGCGTGCTCGACACCGTCGGGCTGCCCGAGATCGAGATCGGTTCTTGAGACGACCGACGGCCGAGTCCCTGGTCCGCCGACGGCTCGCCGACTGCGGGCTCGAGGTGGACGGGCCCGCCGACCGGGATCCCCGCATCCTCGACGAGCGGGTCTACGGCGAGATCCTCGAGCGAGGCTCGCTCGGCGCCGGCGAAGCCTACATGGACGGCTGGTGGACCGCCGAGGACCTCCCCGGCTGTCTCGAGGCCGTGCTGCGTGGCGGGCTCGCAGAGCGCTTGGCGAGATCGTTGTGGATCGAGCGACTCGTGACGGCGCGGCATCGACTGTCGAATCGCCAGGTCCGCCGCCTTTCGTGGCGTGTCGCCGAGCGCCATTACGACCTCCCGCCACCGATCTACGAGCGCATGCTCGGACCGACCATGCAGTACACCTGCGCCTACTGGGATCGGGGCGCCGCCGATCTCGAAGAGGCGCAGCAGGCCAAGATGGATCTGGTCTGCGACAAGCTCGATCTGGCACCCGGGATGCGCGTGCTCGAGCTCGGCGCGGGCTGGGGCGCTCTCGCCCATCACATGGTCACCACCCGCGGGGTCGAGGTCGTGGCGGTCACCAACTCGGCCGAGCAGTGCCGCTTCGCGGTCGAGCGGTATGCCTGCCCCGGCCTCGAGTTCCACCACCTCGACTACCGCGACTACGAGGAACCCGACGGGCGGCGGTTCGACCGCGTCGCCGCGATCGGACTGATCGAGCATGTCGGGCGGAAGAACTTCGAGGCCTTTTTCTCCCGCATCAAGCGTCATCTCGAGCCCCACGGCCGCGCTCTCGTCCACGGCATGGCCCACCACGCCGGACCGAAGGCTCGCACCGACCGCTGGCTGCTGCGCTACATCTTCCCGGGCGGCGAGATGCCGCGGCTTCCCGACGTCGTCGAAGCGATCACCCAAGCGGGGACCGTGCTTCTCGATCTCCACAACCTGGGCTCCTCCTACGCCCCAACGCTCGGCGCCTGGCTCGAGCGACTCGAGAGGGCGCGCGCCGATCTGGGGCCCGGCTCCGTCCTCGAAGACGATCGCTTCTTCAGGATGTGGCGCTACTACCTGAGCATGAGCATCGCGGCCTTCCGGGCCGGGACCCTGCAGGTCTACCAGTATCTGCTCGCTCGTCCGCAGGGCGAAGGCGGCATCGCTCCGAGTGCCACCACCAGGATCTCGTGACGGCCTCCGACCGATCGAGCCGATCGGGGTCCTCCGGCGAACCGGCGACCGACCTGCCGACCGTCGTCGGCGCCGGCCTCTCCGGGCTGGTCGTCAGCCGCGCGCTCTCCCGGGCCGGGCGACCGCACTATCTAATCGGCCCGCCGCCCGACAGTCGGCCGCGGCTCGGCGAGTCGATCAACCTCGAAGGCTCGATCGACCTCACCGAGTCCTGGGGCGGGTACGCCCACCGCTTCTACCGCAAGAGGTCGATCGTCGCTTTCTTCGCTCACCACACGGCCGAGTGCAACTTCGAGATCGCCCGAGATCGGCCCTCGTCGATCCTGTTTCGCCTTCTCGGCGTCCGCGCGCCGAGCGAATTCCTCCACGTCGACCGTATCGGCTTCGACGACGATCTGTTCACCGACGCGGTCGCCGCTCCGCAATGCCGTCACATCCCCCAGACGATCGCGTCGGTCGACTTCGATCCGGCCACCGACAGAGTGACGGGCCTTTCGTTGGCGAACGGCGAGATCCTGCGACCTCGCTTCGTCTTCGACGCCACGAATCACGTACGGCTGCTCGCCAGGGCGGCCGGCCTCGAGATCGAACTCCTGTCGGAGCCGCAGCGCGTCGTCTACACCCACTTCGAGACTGGCGACGGTGCAGGCGCCTGTCCCGCCGCCCCCTGGATCCACTCGACGAATCTCCTGCGGCTCTATCGCGACCGGGACGGCGTCGACGGCTTCGCCTGGGTGATCCCGCTCGGTCGAGCGGTCTCGATCGGGGTCAACCTCGACGATCGGGAGAGCCGATTCGGCGAGCGCGATCTGCTCGACCGGGTCGAGCGGCTCTTCGCGGCCCGGGGACTCGCCTATCGCTCGCTCTACCCCGAGGCGGGACCCGTGCGGTCGCTCCGTCACCAGTACTTCTCACACCGCCGCTGCGCCGGAGCGAACTGGCTCCTGGTCGGACCCTCGTCCTGTCAGATC
>JAWVZD010000377.1:0-3394 GCA_033722395.1 Thermoanaerobaculia bacterium
ACTCGCGCACCAGATGGGGAAAGGCGGGGTCGGGCAGCAGGGCATCCGCCAGACCGATCTTGAAGGCCTTCTTCGGCGGCACCAGCTTGCCGGCGAGAATCAGGTCGAGCGCATCGGTCAGATCGATCCGCTCGGGCATGCGCGTGCAGCCGCCCCAGGCGGGAAGGATGCCGAGCTTGATCTCGGGCAGTCCGATGCGGATCGACTCGCGGTCGCTGACCACGATGTAGGTCGATGCCAGGGCGAGCTCGGTGCCGCCACCCACACAGGTACCGCGCACGGCGGCCACGGTGGGAAAGGGCAGCTCCTCCCACTCGCGGAAGATGCGCTGTCCATGACGCGATGCGGTCTCCGCCTCGATCGGATCGGTCACCGAGGCGATGCCGTCGACGTCGGCGCCGGCGATGAAGTTGCCCGGCTTGCCGGACAGGAGCACCAGGCAGCCGATGTCGTGCCGCTCGCCGAGGTCGAGCACGAGCTCCTGCAGCTCCTGCATCACCTCGGAGGTGAAGACGTTGACCTTGCGGTCGGGGGCGTCGAAGGTGACGGTCGCCAGACCGTCCTCTCCCACGGCGAGATGGAATGCGCGGCTCACCGTTCGGCTCCTTTCGCGGCGTACTCCGCCGCAGCTCGTTCGTACATGCGATCGATCAGGTCGGAATGCCGCTCCCTCACCACGCGGCGCTTGACCTTCTGGGTGGGGGTCAGCTCGCCGCCTTCAATGGTGAATTCGTCCGTCAGCAGATCCCACGCCTTGATCGTCTCGTAGTCGGACAGCTCCTCGTTGACACGCTCCACCTCGCCGCGGTAGAGGTCGATCACCGCCTCCTCTTCGAGTGCCTCCTCCCAGTCGTCGACCGTTCGGTCGCGCTTCTCGAGCCAGGCGCGCAGGCGTTCGAAGTTCGGCACCAGGAGTGCCGAGACGAACTTGCGCTCGTCGCCGATCAGGACGGCGTGGGCGATGTACTGGCTCGACTCGAGCGACTGCTCGATCGGCGTCGGGGCGATGTTCTTGCCGTAGGCGTTGACCAGGATCTCCTTCTTGCGGTCGGTGATCTCGAGATGCCAGGCGTCGTCGAAGCGACCGATGTCGCCGGTGTGAAACCAGCCGTCCTGGTCGATCGCTGCGGCCGTGTCGTCCGGAAGGCCGTAGTAGCCGAGCATGACGTTCGGTCCCCGAGCCAGGATCTCACCGTCTTCGGCGATGCGAAGCTCGACCCCCGGTATCGCCGGCCCGACCGTACCGAGGCGCACCGAGTCGAAGCGATTGACGGTGAGTATGGGGGAGGTCTCGGTCAGTCCGTAGCCCTCGTAGATCCGGATGCCTGCTCCCCAGAAGAACTCGGCGACCTCCTTGGCCAGCGGCGCGCCGCCGGAGACGGCGAACTCCAGGCGGCCGCCGAATCGCTGGCGGATCTGCCGGAACACCAGACGGTCGGCGATCGCCAACCGTAGTCCGAGCCACCCGCCCGGAGTGCGCCGCGCCAGGCGGTGGGCGAGGGCCTGCCGGCCGACCGACTCGGCCCAGGCGAAGAGGCGCTGCTCGAGCCGCCCGGCGGCGGCGACCGTGCTCCGGATGCGCGTCAGAGCCTTGTCGTAGACTCGTGGCACCGAGACGAAGACGTGCGGTCGAACAGCGGTCAGGTCGTCGCTCAGCGTCTCGACCGACTCGACGTAGGCGATGGTGACGCCACGTTCGAAGTAGCAGTAGTCGACGGTACGCTCGAAGGAGTGCGACAGGGGTAGGAACGACAGCGCGGTGTACTCGCCACGGAAGTCCATCACCTTGAGCGCAGCGCTGACGTTCGAGGCGATGTTGCCGTGCGTGAGCATCACACCCTTCGGACGACCGGTCGTCCCGCTGGTGTAGATGAGGGTCGCCAGATCGTCCGGTCCGATCTCCCGCGCCCGCTGCTCGACCGCCTCCTCGCCCGGGTCCTCCGATCCCTCGAGCAGATCCTCGAGGTGGCCTACCGGCAATCCCTCGCCCGCCCCGCCGATCGCCACGAAGCGCTCCACCTCCGGCAGATCGTCACGTTGCTCTAGCAGCCCGCGGAGGTTCTCCGTGCTCTGTACGAAGACCATCTTGGCGCCGCAGTCGGCGATGATGAACGCCGCGTCCTCGGCCGACAGACTCGGATAGACCGGAGTCAGCACGGCGCCGAGGCTCAGAGTCGCGAAGTCGACGATCGGCCAGTGCGAGCCGTTGTCGGCCATCAGCGCGATGCGGTCCCCTCGCTCCACTCCGACCGCCTGCATCGCTCGATGGAGGCGCCGGACGCGAGAAGCCAGCTCGCCCGCGGAGAGCGGTCGAAACGCGCCCTCTCGTTGGTCGAGCACGCAGTCCGGCTGGTCGCGCCCGGCGACCTCCAGGAACAGCTCGTTCAAGGTCCGGATCGGCATGATGCGGCGGGCCGCAGTCTATCCCACGGCCTTTCCGAAGACCCTCGGGTCACCGACGACAGGATCGCTGGGAGACGAAATTTCCCTTGACTCGGGTGGGCGAGTCGTGTCGTGATTTGCATCGCTCTGGGCGGAGGAGTCGGCCGGGAATGAGCTCGACGACTCCCTCTGCCGGTGGACTCGGAGGTCCAAGAGTGTGTTCGACCATCTGTTCGTTCGTATTCGAAAACTCCTCGGGATCGGAGCGCTGATCGCGGTCGTCGGCGTCGTCGTCTCGGGATGCGATCGGCCCGTCGCGACCGCGGAGGCCGTCGGCACCACGGAGACCGTCGGCATGGATCACGAGGCCCTGGTCGAGCGGGGTGAGTATTTGGTCATGGTCGGTGGCTGCAACGACTGCCACACGCCCTGGATCATAGGGCCGAACGGTCCCGAGCCGGACTTGACCCGGATGCTGTCGGGGCATCCCGAGGATCTCCAGGTCGGTCCGCAGATCCCCGTGCCGGCCGAGGCCGGGCTGTGGATCTGGGCGCCGCACAACACCGTCTGGGTGTCCGACGCGGGGATCGCCTATGCCTTCAACCTGACGCCGGACGAGAACACCGGCATCGGAATCTGGACGGAGGAGATCTTCATCAAGACGCTGCGTACCGGCAAGCACTGGGGCACGTCGCGAGATATCCTGCCGCCGATGCCGTGGTTCAACTACGGCAAGATGACGGAGGAGGACCTGAAGGCCGTCTGGGCCTACCTGCGCACCATTCCGCCAGTGCACAATCGGGTTCCCGATGCGGTCGTGGCACCGCCGCCGGTGGTCGCGGCGAGCGCCGGCTGAGCGCGGGAGTTTCGATCGACGAATCGAGGGTCGTCCGCGAGGACGGCCCTCGTTTTTTTGGTGCGGAGATTCGGTCGAATGGTCGGGGCGAGAGGATTTGAACCTCCGGCCTCACGGTCCCGAACCGTGCGCTCTACCAGGCTGAGCTACGCCCCG
>JAWVZD010000378.1:0-3383 GCA_033722395.1 Thermoanaerobaculia bacterium
GGAGACCGAGGGCTCGATCCGCATCGGGATCGGCAACTGACACCTTCCCAGGTCGGATCGGGGCGCCCTTCTCAGCGGGGCGCCCTCGATCCGCGTCTGGGGCCGTTTCGTCACCACAGGGGTGACCGTCGGCCCTGACCGGCGGTGAGGACCGGGCGGTACCGTGTGGCGGCCCGGCCTGTCACACCCGAGGAGTCGCCCATGCCGATCGCAGCGCTCGTTCCCCTTGTGCTCCTCGCCGTGGCCTGGGTGACCTACTGTCTGGTCGATCTGTCGCGTTCCGAGGTCGAGCACATCCCCAAGTGGGGCTGGGCACTCGTGATCCTGCTGAGCGTCCCGGTCGGCGGAGTCGTGTACCTGCTCATCGGCCGAGTCGAGCGATGATCACCACTCGCTCCCTCGTCAAGCGATATGGCGACACGGTGGCGCTCGACGGCGTCGACCTCGAGGTGCCGGCCGGAGTCGTGTACGGCCTCGTCGGGCCGAACGGGGCCGGCAAGACGACGCTGTTGTCGATCCTCGCCGGGTTGCGCTCGCCGACCGATGGCGAGGTCGAAATCGACGCCGAGCGCGACGAGATGGCCGTCCTCCCCGATGCGCCCCGCTGGGAGCCGTGGCTGACGGGACGTGAGGTCGTGGAGCTGTCGGTCGGGCTCGCGTCGTCCGGCGCAGCGCTCGACGTCGATGCGGTTCTGGCGGAGGCGGGGCTGGCCGACGCCGCCGATCGGAGGGTGGGCGGTTACTCGAGGGGGATGCTGCAGCGCCTCGGCTTGGCCGCCACCGTGGTGACCTCCCCCACGGTGCTGCTGCTCGACGAGCCGGCATCGGCCCTCGATCCCGCCGGCCGCCGGGAGACCCTCGATCTGGTGCGCCGCCTGCGCGGGCAGGCAACCGTCGTCTTCTCGAGCCACATACTCACCGATGTCCAGGAGGTGTCGGACTGGATCGGGGTCCTCGACCGCGGTCGACTCCTCTACCAGGGATCGGCGGAGGAGCTCCTCGGTGGTGAGCGATCGGTCTACGAGGTGAGAGTGCGCGGTGGCGCACGCGACGTCGCCGATGCCTTGGGGGGGCGGGAGTGGGTCGAATCCGCCACGGCGGTGGACGATCGTCTCGTCCGGGTCCACGCGACCTCGGTGGAAGCAGCCGAGCGAGACCTGACGGCGGTTCTCGCCGAGACGAAGGTGCGTTTGATGTCGGTCGCCCCGGCCAGGCCGACCCTCGAAGAGGTCTTCATGGAGCTGACGCGATGACACTGTGGAGGCTCGAGTGGCTGCGCCTCGTGCGCACTCGTCGGCTCGTCGCGCTCGTCGGCATCTACGTGTTCTTCGGGATCGTTGGTCCATTCACTGCGCGCTACCTGGGTGAGATCGTGGAGCACTTCGGCGGTGAGGTCGAGATCACGTTCCCCGACCCGGTTCCGATGGACGGGATCGCCCAGTACGTCGGCAACGTGACACAGATCGGGCTGCTCGTCGCCGTGGCGGTCGCCGCCGGGGCGCTCGTCCTCGACGCACGACCCGAGATGTCGATCTTCCTCCGCACCCGGGTTCACCCCGCTCGTCGCATCATCCCGCCGAGATATGTGGTGGCGTCGCTCGCGGTCGGTTCCGCCTACACGCTCGGTCTCGCCTTCGCCTGGTACGAGACGGCGGTGCTGCTGGGAGGCCTGCCGGTGGGCGGGATGGTGGCGGGGCTCGCGTTCCATCTCGTCTACCTGGCCTTCGCCGTGGCGGTCGTGGCCGCCATCGGGGCGCGGACGACGAGTGTCGTCGCGACGGTGGGGATGGCGGTCGTGGCCCTGCTCCTGCTCCCGCTCGTCGGTATCGTCGAGGCGATCGGCCGGTGGCTGCCGAGCCACCTCGTCGGTGCTCAGCTCGACCTGTTGGGGGAGCAGGCCGCCGCAGAGTATCTCCCGGCGACGGCGGTGACGATCCTGCTTGTCGCCGTGCTGGTCTGGTCGGCGTGGCGGGGCATCGAATCGCGGGAGCTGTGAGGCCGGGTGGAGAGCGCGAAACCTCGCCCGGTTCGACTTTGACCCTGTTTGGACCTGCCTATATACTTCCTGGCCGTGACTTCGGTCCCCTAGCCCCTTCTTGTGAAGGGCTTTCCCGGCTGTCGATCCAAGCCGGGGTTTTTGCCTGAGAAGGGGATCAGATTGGGTCGGCGAGTCGCCCGGATTCGGGTTGACGAGCCGACTTTCGCATGTGTGGCGCACCCCGCTTTTCGGGTAGCGCTGCGCCGACAACCGAACAGAGAGAGGGCGCACGAGTGCCGACCATCGAGCAGCTGGTCCGGAAGGGCCGCTCCAGGAAGCAGAAGAAGGAGAAGACCCCGGGTCTCGCCGGGGCACCGCAGCGGCGCGGCGTGTGCACCCGCGTCTACACGGTGACCCCGAAGAAGCCGAACTCGGCGCTTCGCAAGGTCTGCCGTGTCCGCCTCTCGTCCGGCACCGAGGTCACCGCCTACATCCCCGGCGAGGGCCACAACCTCCAGGAGCACTCGATCGTGCTCATCCGCGGCGGTCGTGTGAAGGATCTCCCGGGCATCCGCTACAAGGTCATCAGGGGCACCCTCGACGCCGCCGGCGTCTCCGCCCGCCGCCAGGCGCGTTCCCGCTACGGCGCCAAGAAGGAGTCGTGAGGTAGCCATGCGCCGCGCACCCGCAGAGACGAAGAAGGTCGCACCGGATCCGGTCTTCCGCAGTGTCCTCGTCAACCAGATCATCAACAAGGTGCTCTGGAAGGGGAAGAAGGAGACTGCCCGCCGCATCGTGTACGACGCGCTCGAGCTCGTCGAGAAGCGCGCCGGGCAGGATCCGATCACCGTCCTCAAGAAGGCGATCGACAACATCCGCCCCCAGGTGGAGGTCCGCTCGCGTCGCGTCGGCGGCTCCTCGTACCAGGTCCCCGTCGAGGTGCGGCCGCGCCGCTCCAACACCCTGGCGGTGCGCTGGCTCGTCGACTTCGCCCGCAAGCGCCGCGCGGCGGACATGTCCGAGCGCCTCGCCACCGAGATCCTCGACGCCGCGTCCCGGCAGGGCGCTGCCTTCAAGCGCAAGGAAGACGTCCACAAGATGGCGGAGTCGAACAAGGCGTTCGCCCACTACCGCTGGTGACCTCTCATGGCCGACAACGAATCCCTCACGCACCTTCGCCAGTACCCCCTGAGCCGGACCCGGAACATCGGGATCATGGCGCACATCGACGCGGGCAAGACGACCACGACCGAGCGGATCCTCTACTACACGGGCAAGACCTACAAGATGGGCGAGGTCCACGAGGGCGCCGCGGTCATGGACTGGATGGTGCAGGAGCAGGAGCGCGGCATCACGATCACTTCGGCCGCCACCACCGCCTTCTGGCGTGACGCCTGGATCAACA
>JAWVZD010000379.1:0-3381 GCA_033722395.1 Thermoanaerobaculia bacterium
CGGACCGCCCGACAGCACGCCGGCGAAGCTCGAGGATTCGGGCAGCGAGCCCACCACCTTGGCGATCGGCTTGTCGTGGATCCCTTGGAGCGACTTGATCGCCCGCGCCACCGGAGCGGTGGCCGCTTTGTGATCCAGATCGATGGGGTTGCGGCTGCGAGTCCCCGTCGAGCCGCTGCTGTACGTCTCGAGCGTCCGCCGCACCATCGGGTTGTAGAAGTCCTCCTGGCGAAGCAGCCTCTCGCTCCCGCCCACCACCAGCGGCTGCTTGCCCTTGAACTGCTCGAATCGGATCCAGACCCCCGCCTCGCGCAGATTTTCGAGCGTCTCTTCGAGGCCGTCGGCACGCACCATCCGACGCAGGTCCCCGAGCTCGCATCCCGCTTCGGCGAGCAGCACCCGATATGGGCTACCGGGATGGGCATAGATGGCGCGTTCCGCGATCGCCAGGAAGTGCTCCTCGCGACGGGCCAAGCGATCCGCGATCAACTTCAGTCCCTCGGCTGCGCTCGGTCGTCGAGCCAGAAAGCCCGGAAGCTTGCGGGCCAAACGGGCGTAAACGAGGATCTCTTCGAGAGGCCGCACTGGTGTCTTTTTCGACTCCCAGGATCGATCTGCAGTGTTCGAATCCTCGGTGTGCGCGGCGGATCGTACCATCACTCCGATCGGGGTCGACATCTCGGGCGGACGGGGGGCGAAAGCCGTACGAAGCCAGCCTACCGGGCACGCACCTGGATGCCTGTGCGAGAATCCCCGGGCCGAAATCCCCGCGAATGACATCTTCCGATCGAACCGCCGTGACGCCCCTCAGCCGCGCCGGGCTCTCGGAGCAGCTCCGTCCGGTCATGCTGCTCTCCGGCCTCCAGGTGCTCGGGATGGCGCTGTTCACGATCGTGGCACCGCGTCTCATGGGTCCCGATCTCTTCGGCCGCTTCGCCCTCATCCTGTCGCTCACGACACTCTGGATGACGACGGCGACTCTGGGCGGTGGCTACGTCTTCGGCCGCTTCGTTCCGGAGTACGCCGCCAGCGCCGCTTTCGACCGTGTGCGGACGCTCTTCATGCACATGGTCCTGTTTCGCCAGCTGGTCATCGCGGTCACGGCGGCACCGCTCTGGATAGCCCTCGACCGCTTGCTACCCGAGGCGACCGATACGGCGCTCGCTCTCTCGGTGGCCGCGTTCGCGGCGATCACCGCCGCTTCACCTCTCTATAAGGCCTACTTCGGCCTCAACAGGCTCGGCGTGTCGATGAGCAAGGAAGCCCTCGGCCGTTACCTGCTGCTCCTCCTGCTGATCGTCGCATCGGGCGGCCGCAGCCTCGAGCGCGCAACCCTGGCGCTACTGCTGGCCAACGCGGCGATTCTCGTCGCCGGACTCGCGATGACCCGGCGGCTCTTCACCCTCGCCCCGGAGGCCTTCGACCTGCGCCAGATGGCCCACCACATCCGCTTCGGACTGGCGATCGCGGCCGCCAACTTGCTGCTGCGCCTGCCTTGGCGCCTCGGCGAGGGTGCGCTCGCCTATTTCGAGACGCCGGCGGCGGAGATCGCGTTCTTCAACATCGCCCTGTCGATCGTGCTCGGCTTCACCCGAATCCAATCCAGCCTGACGACCCTTCTCATCCCTTCGATGAGCCTGCGACAAGCGAGCGGCGACCACTCCGGACGCGACCGCAGCCTCGGCATCGCTCTGCGGTTCCTGACTCTCGGAGCGGGCCTCTTCGTGCTCGGAGTGTTCGGCTTCGGTCCCTGGGCGGTCGAGACGCTCTTGGGATCCGAGTATCTACCGGTTCTTCCAAACCTCTATATCGGGGCCTTGGCGGCGCTGTTCGTTCCGTTCGTGCGCTGCTCGATCTCCCTCGCGGTGGTCGAGGACCGGATCCGCCACGTGTTTCGCCTCGGTGTCCTGGCGGTGGGCACCTTCGGCATCGGCATCGTCGCCCTGGTCCCGGATCTCGCATCTCGGGGGGCGTCGGCTGCCGTGACAGCGGCCCTGGCCGTCGCAGGGACGGCGGCCGTCGTCGAGATCCGGCGCAGCGAGGTCCTGCGAATCGCTCGCTGCGGGAGGCACCTGGCCGCGGCCCTTCCCGCGGCTGCCCTGCTCGGCTGGCTCGGCCCTTCGCCGCTCGCCGCCACGACGGCCGCGGGAATCTACCTGTCGCTCGTCCTGACCCTCGGGGTCACGGGCCCGAGAGAGATCTCGACCCTGCTACGGCCGCCGTCCCATCCGGCGGCGACCCCCGGCGGTCCTTCGATCCCTCCCGACTCGCGGCAGACCGGGATCGAGCCTTAGCTCAGCTCCCACTTCGATCGGCCGGCTCGCTCACGATCCATCGTCGCCCACGAGGTTGGAAGCCAGCCGAGAACCGCCGACCCCTCATCTGGTGTGCTCGCCGAACCAGCCGACCAGATAGAGCACCGTGCGCATGAAGTTCGAGGGCTTCCTGGTGGTGCCGTGGTACTCGTCGTGGAAGCGGAGCATCACCGTCTCGACACCGAGGACCTTGAGCGCCGCGTAGTACTCCTCGGTCTGGGCCATCGGGGTCCTGAGATCGAGCTCGCCGGTCATCAGCAGCACCGGTGTGGTGACCTTGCCGACGTGCATCAGCGGCGAGTGCTCGAGCCACTTCTCCGGGTTCTCCCAGAAGTAGCCGTCGAAGCGGTGGTAGCCCCACTGGACGATGTCGGCCGTGCCGGCGAAGCTGATCCAATTGGTGACCGGGCAGCGCACCGCGGCGGCGGCGAAGCGGTCGGTCTGGCCGATCGCCCAGGAGGAGAGCACTCCACCGCCGCTGCAGCCGGTGATGTAGAGCCGCTTCGGGTCGACGTAGCCGCGCTCCAAGATCGCGTCGACGCCCGCCATCAGATCCTCGTGGTCGACGCTCGGGTAGGCGTCGTCGATGGCGTTCGCGAACGGCGTGCCGTAGCCGGTCGAGCCGCGCGGGTTGGTGTAGAGCACGACGTAGCCGTAGGCCGCCAGGTTCTGGTAGAAGGCGCTGAACGGGACGTTGTACATCGCGTGCGGGCCGCCGTGGACGTGGAGGATGAGCGGGTACTCCTTCTCCGCGTCGAAGTCCGGCGGCTTGACGATCCAGCCCTGCACATCGGTCGAGTCGGTCGACTCGTACCAGATCTCCTCGACCTCGCCCAATCGCTTGCCGGTCAGAACGTCGTCGTTGACGCCGGTCAGGCGGGTGACCGTGCCGGCCGCCGTCGTCGCCGGCCCCTCGCCGGCCGCGGCGAGATCGATCCGCACCACGTCGTCCGGGGCGTGCGGCGCCGTCAGCGTGCCGACAGCGATCCCGGTGTCGGACAACGAGCCGAGATAGAACATGTGCTCGCCCGCGGTAGCGAGTTCCGCGCCCCGCCCCTCGAGGCCC
>JAWVZD010000380.1:0-3355 GCA_033722395.1 Thermoanaerobaculia bacterium
ACCTCGATGGCGTGGCCGCGCGGCTCGACCGTCTCGAGCTCGGGCGGCAGAGCCTCGCCGTTCGCCACCGAAAGCTGCAGCGCCACCAGGTCGAGCCCGGTGACCAGCTCGGTGACCGGATGCTCGACCTGGAGACGGGTGTTCATCTCCAGGAAGTAGAAGCGGCCCTCGGCGTCGAGCAGAAACTCGACGGTGCCGGCGTTGGTGTAGTCGACCGCCGAGGCGGCCGCCACCGCCGCCTCACCCATCTCGCGGCGCAGCTCGGGGCCGACGACCGGCGACGGGGCCTCCTCGACGACCTTCTGGTGCCGACGCTGCATCGAGCACTCACGCTCCCCGAGCGACACCACCCGTCCGTGCTGATCGCCGAATACCTGGATTTCGACGTGACGCGGCTCGACGATCGCCTTCTCCATGTAGACCGAGTCGTCGCCGAAGCTCGCCGCCGCCTCCGAGCGTGCGGCACGATAGGCCGAGTCGAGCGCGTCGGCGGACTCGACGCGCCGCATCCCCTTGCCCCCACCGCCGGCCGACGCCTTGAGCATCACCGGGTAGCCGATCTCCTCGGCCTCGGTGCGCGCCTCCTCGATCGTCTCCAGAGCCCTCTCGCCTCCCGGGATGACCGGCACTCCGGCCTCCCGCATGCGCCGGCGGCTGTCGATCTTCGAGCCCATCACCGCCATCGCCTCGGCCGGCGGACCGATGAAAGTCAACCCGGCCGCCGCGGTGAGCTCGGCGAAGCGCGCGTTTTCGGCCAGGAAGCCGTAGCCCGGGTGAATGGCGTCGGCGCCGATCTCGCGCGCCAGCTCGACGATCGCCTCGGCCTTGAGATAGCTGTCGCGCGACGCCTGCGGGCCGATGCGGTGCGCCTCGTCGGCCAGCAGCACCGGCAGACCGGCGCGATCCGGGTCGGAGTAGATCATCGCGCTCTCGATGCCGAGATCGCGCAGCGCGCGCACGATCCGTACCGCGATCTCGCCGCGGTTGGCGACCAGGACCTTACGGATCATGCGAAATCCTCGCTGGCGGCATCGGTGAAGGATATCTCAGCGACTCTCGCTCGCCGGCTCGTTCTGCGCCTCTCCTCCGCTCGCGCGCCATCGCCTCGCTTGCAGCAGCAGCAGGAGAAGCGCCAGGCCGGAGAGCGTGAACGACGGGGCCAACGTGCCGCGATCGACCGCCAGCTCCAGCCGGTGCGATCCGGCCGGAACCACCACCGCCATGCGGTGCATGTTGGCGACGACGATCTCGGCCGGCTCGCCGTCGAGAGTCGCCGACCAGATCGGCAGGTAGCTGCGCTGCACCACCACGGCACCGGCGCTCTCGGCCTCGACGTCGATCACCATCTCCTCCGCCGCCGAGCGCACCACCTCGGCCGACCCGGAGCCTCCCAGGATCGGCGGACCGGCACCGGCGACGACGACGCTCCGCCGAGGATCGAAGGTGGCGTCGAGGAGCAGGTTGACGGTACGCCACGGATCGTCGGAGCGCAGAACACGGCCGAAGAAAGCGACCTCTTCCGCGCTCCGCAGCAGGCGGTAGATGCGAACGTCGGTGGTCCCCACACGACGCGTCTCGACGAGCTCGACGCGCCCCTCCTCGACGCCCTCGAGGTCCCGCCGCAACAGGAGATGCGTCACGCCCGCGGCCTCGAGAAAGGTCAGTCGTGACGGATCGTCGATCTTCTCCAGCGCCTCGGTCACCGCTCGGGTGAGAAACGAATCGAGCCCCTCCGGGGAGAGACGGAACTCGTAGTGGATACCGTGCAGCATGCCGGCCTGGGGAAAGAGGCGCAGAAAGACGTCGCGCTGCAACCATTTCGGATGCGCATCCGGATAGTCCTCACGGTACGACAGCTGCGTGGCGAAGAGCTCGCCGTCACCGTGCACCACCCTGGCGCCGTCGGGAATCGCATCGAGCAGTGGGCTCGGCCGCAGATAGTGCTCGACGGAATCGGTCGCCATCAGCGGTGCCAGGAACAGCCCCTGCCCCAGGCACTGCAGCGCGAGAAGCGCGACCACTGCGAACCGTCGGCGCCGGCCCGACCACCGCACGATGAGCCAGGCGACTCCGCTGAGCAGCGTCGAGACGACCGCGATTCCCAACCATCGATCCACCTCGACGTACGAATGCTCCAGAGGGATGTGGTAGGGCATCCAGCTCGCCAACAGATCGGCCGCCGCCGCTGGAAAGCAAGCCAGGAGGGCGGCGATCGTCGCCACCGTCACTCCGAATCCGAGCAGGGTGCGCTCGAGCAACCGCTCACGCGAGCGGCTCGACCACGACTCCACACCCCAGCCCGCGGCCAGAGCGAGGCCGATCGCCGCCAGGATCCACAGCTTGATCGGCAGCCGGAAGATCCGCATGCCCGGCAGACCGAAGAGCCATTGGGCGGCGGGGTTGTAGGCTCCGAAGGCGAAGAAGAAGCCGACCGCAACCAGCCCCCAGGCATACCATCTCCATCTCCAGCCGGCTCGCGTGCCTGCGACGGCGAGCGACAGTGCCACCAGCCCCGGCGTCAGCGTGTAGATGAGCGGCACGACATCGCCGTGGAACGCCGCTCCCCAGAAGATGAGGTCCGGTTTCCCGTAGGCGAGTGGCAGGAGCCAATCCAGGAAGTTCGCCGGGCTCCAGCTCGACGCCGTCGCCGCCGCCACCGAGTAGCCCTGCACACCACGATACGACCCCGGCATGATGCGCAGGAACTCGACCAGCTGCGGCGCCGCCAGCAGGGTACCGATCCCGACCGGCGCGACCATTCGCGTGACGGCGGGAACAGCGCGCTCGGCGGCGACGACCGCCGCCACCACCGCGGCGCCCAACAGCGCCGCCGCCAGCATCGGATCGCCACCCAACAGGATGCAGGCCCACAGCAGACAGCCGGCGACCAGCGCGCGGACTCGCGCCCGGCGGGCCGCGGCACCCGCCTCGGCGGCGGAGCGCTGCAACGCGATGGTAGCCGCCAGAAAGGCCGGTCCCAGGGTGACGGCGGCGGTGAGGTTGTAGAGATTCAGCGTCGAAAGATAGTAGCCGCCGGTGGCGAAGCAGACTCCCGCCGCCCAAGACCCCGGCCGACCGAGACCGGTCTGGCGACCGAGATAGAACATGCTGAGGGGGGCCAGCAGCAGATGTAGCCAAAAATGGGCGTTCAGGCCCCAGAGCGGTCCTCCCAACAGGAACAGCAGATTGTCCGGGTAGAGCGAAACCGTGTTGGGATTGCCGAGATGGGGCTGGCCTCCCCCACGCAACGGATCGACCAACGGGAGATACCCGTCCCGCAGAGCCTCGGTCCCGAACCACTTCATCTCCAGATGGAGATTGAGGACGTCGCGGATGATCAACGTCTCGCGGCCGA
>JAWVZD010000381.1:0-3354 GCA_033722395.1 Thermoanaerobaculia bacterium
GCACCGGGCGCCAGTCCGAAGACCGTCAAGGCTCGCTGTCTCGAGCCGTTCGACGAGCCCGCACAGAGCACCGAGGCCCGCGTGCCCGCCGCGAGCTCACTGGCCGAGCGCACCGTCTCGGGCGGGCAGGGAGCCGGAGCCTCGCTTCGCCCCAGCAGCCGGTCGAGCCACGAGACACGCGGCGGATGCTCCGGGTATTCGTAGGCGCAACTCGGACAACGCACCATTCGACAGACCGCGCCCAGCGGGCAGCCGTGGTGACACAGCGTGTCGGTACGCGAGAACTCGTAGCCGCACAGCGGACAGGTGATCAGCTCGTCAGCCATCGTCCGATCTGGTTGACCAGGCCTCCGACCAGGAAGGCGAAGGGAAAGATGAAGGCGGTGATCGCCGCCGCGACCTTGGCGCCGTGCTCCCGAGCCACCATCAGAAGGGTGGCGAAACAGGGCATGAAGAGCGTGATGGTGACCATCGCCACCAGGATCTGGTGCGGATCGAGCAGCGGCGCGGGACCGCTGACGGCGTCGAGGACGTAGACCGCACCGAAATCGCGCCGCATGAAGCCGACCAGGAAGGCGTTCGACATCTCCGCCGGCAGACCGAGCCAGCCTCGGATCACCGGCTCGCCCCAGCGGGCGAAGCGCTCGAGGAGGGTGAGCCGATCGAGCAGGAAGAGAACCGCCGTGCCGACGACGAAGATCGGGATGACCTCGCGCAGGTACCAGGCGAGCCGGCTTCTGGTCTTGGCCAGCACGTTGGCCAGCATCGGGCGACGCATCGGAGGGATCTCGAGCAGGAAGTCGCTCGTCTCGCCCGGAAAGACCTTCGCCGTCAGCCAGCCGACGAGCAGGATCACTGCCGTCATCACGGCGAGCCAGACGACCGTACCGCTCGGCGACAGGGCCGCCATCAGCGCCAGGAGGACACCGAGCTGGGCCGAGCAGGGCACGGCCAGCGCCAGCAGCGTCGTGGTGACGATACGCTCCTTGCGGGTCTCGAGCACCCGCGTCGTCATCGTCGCCATGGTCGTGCAGCCCAGTCCCAGGATCATCGGCAGCACGGCCTTGCCGTTCAGACCGATAGCGCGGAAACTGCGGTTGAGCAGGATCGCCATCCGAGGGAAGTATCCCGAGTCCTCGAGGATTCCGAAAGCGAGGAAGAAGAGGGTGACGATCGGCAGCACGATCGCCAGAGCGTAGGTCAGCGCCATGGTGATCGTGCCGTACGGGCCGACCAAGAGATCGTGCACGAAGCGGAGCACCGTCTCGACGCCACTCACCGGGCCCGTCGACACGTAGCTCGGGCGGAGCGCCAGCCGATCGGCTTCGGTCAAGGTCACCTCGTGAACCGGGCTCACCGGCAGACTCACCTCGTACGGCACCACCTCGACCTCGTGCCGGTGGGGAAAAGGCAAGATCGCGTCCGCCGTGCGGATCGCCAACGGATTGAGGCGCTGCTCGAAGAGCGCGATCTCCATCCCGTCGACCAGTGAGCCCGCACCCACCAACCCGACCACCCAGTAGAACGTCATCAGGATGACCGCCAGAAAGACCATGCCCTTGACCGGGTGCATCGCCCAGAAGCCGAGTCGTACCTTCCAGGCCGCTCTCGGCGGCGACTCGATGCTGTAGGTCTCGGCGAGGATCTCGTTGGCCCGGGCCAGCCGTCGGCGGCTGTCGTCGATCTCACGGCCGGAGTCGTCGCTCGACGCGTTGGTCTCCACCGCTGTCGCTACCGGCACCCGGCCCTCTCCCAGGACGCGGACGAGATCGAGCGTCCCGCTTCCGGTCGTCGCCACCGTTCGCACCACCGCCACACCGAGCTGATCCTCCAGCTTTGCCGCGTCGATCTTGCCCCCGCGCTCCTCCAGCTCGTCGCACATGTTGAGTACCAGAACCATCGGTTGCTCGAGCTCGGTGAGCTGCTGCGTCAGCACGAGAGCTCGACGCAGGTTCTTGGCGTCGGCGACCTGGACGACGAGGGCCTCCGGATGAGCACCCAGGAGCCGTCGGGTGACTCGCGACTCCTCCCCCGAGGCGTCGAGATCGTTGATACCCGGCGTATCGATCACCGAGCGCTCGCATCCGTCGACGGTCGCCTTGGCCTCGAAGATCTCGACCGTGGTACCCGGGTAGTTCGATACCGTGACGTACTTCTGGGTCAGAGGGCGAAATAACAGGCTCTTGCCCACGTTCGGATTGCCCACCAGCACGATCGGAGGTGGCAGATCGGGCGTCGCGAGGCCCGACGGTGAGAACGGCAGGATGTTGGCGCGTGACATGGTCGGTCGGCCGAGAGCAGCGACTGCAGAGACTCCTCGAAGACGAGACCTGCCGCACTCGCCCCGTGATCCTGGCAGGAACCTCGCCACGGCACACCATCGGATGAGACAGGGTCGACCCCCTACCCGAGGGGGCGGTCGGACTCCGAGCGCGGCAGCCGGCTAGACTGGCGACAGACCTCATGCGAGACATCGATTGCGTCGAGTTTCTCCAGTGGGCCCTACCCCGCATGGGCTTTCGCTGGCCGGGCTTCCGCAAGGTGCGACGCCAGGTTTGCAAGCGGATCGATCGCCGGTTGGCCGAGCTCGGCCTGGACGGCGTCTGCGCCTACCGCGAGCTGCTGGACGATCGGCCACGAGAGTGGTCACGGCTCGACGACATCTGTCGCATCACCATCTCGCGCTTCTATCGCGATCGGGGCGTCTTCGAGGCGCTAGGAGACGAGGTCCTGCCAGTGCTCGCCCGAGAAGCCCGGACCGAGGAGCGGGCGCTGCGTGTGTGGAGCGCCGGCTGCGGCAGCGGCGAGGAGCCCTACTCGGTAGCGATCGTCTGGGAGCTCGGCCTGGCCTCGGACTACCCCGCGGTCGAGCTATCGGTCCTCGCCACCGATGCCGGCGAGACCGTGCTCGAACGAGCGCTCGCGGCACGCTATCCGGCGAGCAGCCTGAAGGAGCTCCCCGATCCGTGGAGGGAGCGGGCCTTCGTGCGTCGCGGCGACCTCTGGGAGCTCCTGCCCCCCTTCCGCACCGCCGTGCGCTTCGAGAGGGCCGACATCCGCGAGTCGATGCCGGAGCGCCGCTTCGACCTCGTGCTGTGCCGCAATCTCGTCTTCACCTATTTCGACCGCGCTGTCCAGGCGCGCTGTCTCGCCGGTCTGGTCGACCGCTTGCGACCCGGCGGCGGGCTCGTCATCGGCAGTCACGAGGAGCTACCGGGACCTCATCCCGAGCTCGAGCCGTGGAACGATCTTCCCCACCTCTTTCGCCGGCGCGAGATCGACACCGAGACCGATCCGTGAGCCTCGGGTGCCGCCGGGACTCAGTCGTCGAAACGCCGCACCCAGTCGGCGAAC
>JAWVZD010000382.1:0-3351 GCA_033722395.1 Thermoanaerobaculia bacterium
AGCAGCATCGCCGCCGCGATCCCCTTCCAGTGCCTGGCACCGGCTTCGTTCAGGGCCTCGATCTTCGAAGAGGAGCCCGAGGTCTCGGCAGGTTCGGTCGCCGTGGCTGCCGCGGCGCTCTCGGCCGCGGACACGTCGGAAGCGGGCCGAGCTCCTCCGGCCGGCTCCGCCGCCGGCACAGAGGTCATGCTGGCCGACGGATACCCGGTCTCGCTCTGCTTGCGAAGGCGCCTGAGATCCGCCGCCAGATCGGCCGCCGTCTGGTAGCGCAGGCCGGGATCCTTCGACAGCGCCTTGCCGATCACCTGCTCGACCTCGAACGAGGCGTTCGGGTTGACCCGCACCACCGGCGTCGGCTCCTTGTTCAAGATCGAGTCGAAGATCGCCACCGTCGACGAGCCGGTGAAGGCCTTGCGGCCGGTGACCATCTCGTAGAGCACCGCGCCCAACGAGAAGAGATCGGTGCGGGCGTCGACCTCTTTGGCCAGGGCCTGCTCGGGGCTCATGTAGGCGACCGTACCCACCGCCGAGCCCGGGCTGGTCAAGTCGCTCGGGTCGGAGGTCATCTGGGCGGTTTCGTCGTCGTCGCCCACGCCGGTCGGCGACGGCGCCAGCTTGGCGAGCCCGAAGTCGAGGATCTTGGCGTGGCCGTCCTTGGTGATGAATATGTTCGCCGGCTTGATGTCGCGGTGGACGATCCCCTTGGCGTGTGCGGCGGCGAGGGCTTCGGCCACCTGGGCACCGAGCCTGAGGATCAGATCGGTGTCCATCGGCCGCCCCGAGATGGCGTGCTTCAGGGTCTCGCCCTCGAGGAGCTCCATCACCAGGAAGGGAGTTCCCTCGTGGCGACCAATCTCGAAGATCATGCAGATATGCGGGTGGTTCAAGGCCGCCGCCGCCCGCGCCTCGCGCATGAAGCGCTCCAGCACCGCCTGGTCCTCGGAGACCTCCTGTGGCAGGAACTTGAGCGCCACCTGACGCCCGAGCTCGGTGTCCTCGGCGCGGTAGACCACTCCCATACCGCCGCCGCCCAGCTCGGCGAGGATCTTGTATTGGGAGACCGTCTGGCCGATCATCCCCTCACCCCCGGCAGCGCCTCGTACTCGGCACGCGCCTTCTCGAGCACTGGCAGACCCTCCTCGGCCTCGGACCAGAGCTCGAGGAACTCGAGGTAGGAGTTTCTGGCGGCGTCGAAGTCGCCCAGCTCGACGTAGGCGCGGGCCTTCTCGAGGTGGGCGAGCGACTTGAGCGGTGACAGCGGGTCGACGCCCTTCCACTGGTGGATCTTCTCGAGCTCGGCCAGCGCCTCCTGGGGGCGACCGGCGGCGAGGAGCGCCTCGGCCTTCTCGTAGGGAACGTCGACGTTCGCTCGCTCGAAGCGCACCTGCTTCAGCTCGGCGAGCGCTTGCTCGGGGTCTCCTTCGGCCTTCGCTTGAGCCGCTCGCAGGCGTGGAGCGCCGAACGACTGGACAAAGGTGGAGGTCGGCCTCTCTTCGAGATTGCGCTCGAGCACCGCTCGAGCGCGCTCCGTCTCACCGAGCTTCGCCAACAGCATCGCTGCACCCAGATCGAATCCTCTGGGAAGCGCTTCGAACGACACCCGATCGATCCAGGCCCGCGCGGCGTCGTAGTTGCCGAAGTGGTACTCGAACCAACCTCGACCCAGGCGAGTCGCTTCTTCGATCGAATCGATCCCGAACGACCGCGCCAGCGCCTCGGCTTGCTCTCCGTGATCGATCGCCTCGGCGCGCTTGCCGGCCTGTGCCGCGAGCTGTCCCTGCTGGAAGTGGTGGAACATCGCGCTCGGCTTGCCGCGGTGCCACTCGGCCTGCGCCGCCATGAGCTCCTCGTCATCCGTCACAGCACCGAGCGTGAACAAGAGATTGTGGTGCTGGTGGGTGTCGAGGCCGCGAGAGCGCGCCTGTTCGAGGACGGCCCTCGCCTCGTCGAAGCGACCCAGGTTGAGGAAGGCACCGGCGAGGTTGCCGTATGGAAACACGTGATCGGGCTGCAGCTCGATCGCCTTCCGAGAGGCCTCGAGCTGCTTCTCGTACTCCCCGATGCCGTTGTACAGCACCGCCAGGTTGTTGTGAGGTGTCCAGTCGCGCGGATAGGTGCGGGCCCACATCTCGTACGTCTCGATCGTCTTGTCGAGGTCCTCCAAGATGTCGTCGTAGTAGTGGGCGGTGATGTAGAGGCGCTCCGGCTCGCTCACCCGGTCGCGCAGCTCGAAGGCCCGGATGCGGTGCGTCTCGACGCGGTCGTCCTGGGGCCCGAGATTGCTCAATGCGGTCGCCAGGTAGGCATGGGCCATGGCGAAGTTCGGATCGAGCTCGAGGGCGCGCTCGAAGTGCGGCACGGCGGCCGCATCGCCCTCCCGGGCCCGCGCTTCGATCGCCAACGTGAACGCCTTCATCGCCTCGAGCGACTTGGTCGTCGCCTGCTCGAGCGGCGCGTCGTAGCGCTCGAGCGTCGCCAGCGACTCGCCCAGCTCGCGGCGCAGGCGGGCGACGCCGTCACCGAGGGCGGCGAGCACCTGATCCTGTCCCTCGGCTTCGACCTGGTGACGCGCCAGGGAGTCGCCGGTCTGACAGTCGACGGCGTTGAGCGTCATGACGTAGGTGCCACCCAGGGCGCTGATCTCGCCGGTCAGCATCGCGCGCAGCCCGCGCCGCTGGCAGATCTCGCGGCCGATGTCGCGGGTAATGCGCTCGTCCTCGTCGCGCTCCATGAACCGGAGCGTCTCGCGCACCTGCTCCTCGGGGTAGATGTTCAAGAACGGCGACTCCTCGATTTTCACCGCCACCGCCTGGGTCAGCGTGCCGTCGAAGACCTCCTCGCCGGTGGTGTTGACGAAGTCGGTCAGCACCAGGTAGTCCTCCTCGGTCAGCACCGGGCCGCGGCTCGACCACCAGATATAGCCCACCGCTGCGACGGCGAGGAGCAGGATCGCCGCGGCGATGCCCTTCCAATGTCTGGCGCCCGCCTGGTTCAGGGCCTCGATCTTCGACGAGGAGCCCGACGTCTCGGCGCGTTCGGTCGCCGCGGCCGCTCGGGCGCTCTGGGCCGCGGACACGTCGGAAGCGGGCGGCTCTCCTTCGGCTGCTTCGGCCGGCTCCGCCGCCGGCATCGAGGCCATACTCGCCGACGGATACCCGGTCTCGCTCTGCTTGCGGAGGCGCCGCAGATCGGCCGCCAGATCGGCCGCGGTCTGATAGCGCAGGCCGGGGTCCTTCGACAGCGCCTTGCCGATCACCTGCTCGACCTCGAACGGGGCGTTCGGGTTGACCCGCACCACCGGCGTCGGCTCCTTGTTCAAGATCGAGTCGAAGATCGCCACCGTCGACGAGC
>JAWVZD010000383.1:0-3334 GCA_033722395.1 Thermoanaerobaculia bacterium
ATCCAGGAGGGCAACATCGGCCTGATGAAGGCGGTCGAGAAGTTCGAGTACCGCCGCGGCTACAAGTTCTCGACCTACGCCACCTGGTGGATCCGGCAGGCGATCACCCGGGCGATCGCCGATCAGGCGCGCACTATCCGTATCCCGGTGCACATGATCGAGACGATCAACAAGCTGACCCGCACTAGTCGCTCGCTGGTACAGGAGTTGGGCCGCGAGCCCACCGCCGCCGAGATCGGCGAGCGCATGGACCTGCCGGCCTCGAAGGTGCGCAAGATCATGAAGATCGCTCTGGAGCCGATCTCGCTCGAGACGCCGATCGGCGAAGAGGAGGATTCGCATCTGGGCGACTTCATCGAGGACAAGAACGCCGAGAGCCCGGTCGAGTCGGTGGTGTCGCGCAACCTGAAGGAGCAGACGGGCAACGTCTTGAAGACACTGACGCCGCGCGAGGAGCTGGTGCTCCGCATGCGCTTCGGCGTCGGCGAGGGCTCCGAGCACACGCTCGAAGAGGTCGGGCGGTCGTTCAACGTCACCCGCGAGCGGATCCGCCAGATCGAGTCGAAGGCGCTCCGGAAGCTACGCCACCCGAATCGCTCGAGCCGGCTGCGCCCGTTCCTCGACAGCTCCGCCTGAGGCGGGCTGGTTTGACAAACGAGCGGCGCGGTTTCTAACATCGCGCCGCTTCGAAGATACCGATCCTCGGTAGCTCAGTGGTAGAGCGGTCGGCTGTTAACCGATTGGTCGGGGGTTCGAGTCCCTCCCGAGGAGCCAGACAGTCACGGTCGCCGGAGAGATCCGGCGGCCGTTTTTTTCAGCTGTCGATCTGGTAGAGAAGGCCGTCGCCGACCTTGTAGAGGAGCGGCGCTACGGGCACTCGGGGATAGCGCTCGGCCAGGGCCGAGGCCTGATGCGCGGCGGAGTGCACCGGATCGCCGATGGCGAACGGCTCGACCGAGGTCTCGTAGTGCCGCTCGGCGTCCTCGGCGCTCCAACCGGCCCGCTCGACCAGGCCCTCGACGAACTGCTGCTTGACGTTTTTCAGCTGGGCCATACCGCAGTCGTCGTGACCGATCAGGGCGATGGCGCCGACGCCGCCGACGGCGATGGCGAACGAGAGCTGGAACTCGAGTCCCTCGAGATAGACCCCCGCGGTGCGCACCACGAAGGCGAAGCGGTCGGGTAGCCTCAACCGCTTGCGGTTGTCCATGCACATCGCGACCACCAGCTCGGCCGAGTCGTACGGCTCCGCCTCTACGCCGAGGTTGTGGTAGGCGAGCAGGGCTTCGATCGGCGTGTTGCGATAGCGCGGCAACAGATCGCGGGCGACGGTGAAGGGAACGATGCGGGGCTCTCGCATGGGATCGGGGCGTAGGTGGATGAGGGCAGATCCGGTCGAGTCGCTTCGGAGCCGACATCTTATCGTCTCGGGTCATGTTGCGTTTCGAGACCCTTCCGCCCAGAGGGTATCGAGCGTGATCGAGGTCGTCGCGCGCTCCGGATCGGACCGAGCTCGCGCGGTTCATCGCCCGGATTTCCACGATCTCCGATACGATCGTTTTCATGATCGAGACCCACGACCACGGCCCGGTGCGCGAGATTCGGATGAACCGCCCGCCGGCCAACGCGCTGTCACCCGATCTCGTCCAGGCGCTCGCTGCCCATCTGGGCGAGGCCCTGGCGGGCGAGCCGAAGGCGGTCATCGTATCCGGGCTTCCCGGGATGTTCTCCGGCGGCCTCGACGTGCCGTATCGGATCGGTCTCGAGCGCCAGGGCATCCGGTCCGCCTGGAAGGACTTCATCGGCCTGCTCGAGCGGATCGCCACCTCGCCCAAGCCGGTCCTCGCCGCGATCACCGGCCACAGCCCGGCCGGCGGGGCGGTGATGTCGCTCTTCTGCGACTACCGGGTGATGGCCGAGGGGAGCTACAAGATCGGGCTGAACGAGGTCGAGGTCGGAATCATCCTGCCGCGCTTCATGTTCGAAGCACTGAAGCGCCTGGTCGGAGAGCGGCACGCCGAGCGGATGGCGACCGGTGCCCTGATGGTGCCGTCGGAGGAGGCCTTCCGCGTCGGGTTGGTCGACGAGCTGGCACCGCTCGACGTCGTCGTCGAGCGCGCCGTCGCCTGGTCGAAACGCCTGCTGGCGCTGCCGCCGCGAGCCATGTCGGAGACCCGCAAGACGGCTCGCCGCGACCTGGTCGCCCTCTTCGAGCGCGCCGACGAGGCCTACCTCGAGGAGCTGGTCGACCTCTGGTTCTCCGACGAGACCCAGGCCGCCCTAACCGCCCTGGTTCACCGCCTGAGCGGACGCGGGACGAGCTGACGACGAGACGACAACCGACCACGAGGAGTCCACATATGTCCGATCTGGCATCGAAAGAGTGCATTCCCTGCAGCGGCGGAGTCGATCCGCTCGAAGGCGACGAGCTCGAGGAGCTCGCCGAGAAGCTCGGCGGCGGCTGGGAGGTAATCGACGGTCACCACCTGGAGAAGACCTACGAGCTCGACGACTTCGAGCAGGCTCTGGAGCTCACCAATCGTTTGGGCGAGCTCGCCGAAGAGGTCAATCACCACCCCGAGATCTGCCTCACCTGGGGCAAGGTCGAGGTCACCATCTACACCCACAAGATCGACGGCCTGAACGAGGCCGACTTCGTGTGGGCGGCGAAAGCGGACGAGCGGGCGGCGAGCTAGGCTCGTCGAGTCGGTCCCTGGGACCCCGGCCCCGAAATCGCCGATATTTACCTAAGGTCCGACCGAGGACCGACGACCGACGGCCGCAGACCCGAGCCGCCTACGGGAAGATCCCCAGCTCCTGATAGCACAGCGCGATCTTGTCGATCGCGCAGATGAAGGCGGCGGTGCGGAGATCGGGCCGCTCGTTGTAGCGTTGCTGGACCTCGCGAATCTGGTGGTAGGCATCGATCATCGTGTCCTCGAGCCCCGAGACCACCAGGTCGGCCTCGCCCGCTCCCTTGACGTAGAGCTCTCGCTCGCCCGGCAGCTTCTTGCCGGTCATGATCTCGACGGCGTCGGCCATGCGGCCGAAGGCGGCTGCCACCGAGCGCTTCTCCAGCCGTCCGAAGCGCACGTGCGACAGGTTCTTGACCCACTCGAAATAAGAGACCGTGACGCCGCCGGCGTTCAGATAGGTATCGGGGATGATGAGGATGTTGCGCTCGGTGAGCATGTCGTTGGCCTCGAACGTCGTCGGACCGTTGGCGGCCTCGGCGACGATCTTGGCGCGGATGTCGGCGGCGTTGTCGCGGGTGATCTGGTTCTCGAGCGCCGCCGGCACCAGGACGTCGCACTCGAGCTCCAGGGCGTCGAGG